>JADEXW010000074.1 GCA_015206935.1 Pseudanabaenaceae cyanobacterium LEGE 13415
CAATCTGCTCTAGTCGCAATCCCATTGTTATGATTGCGACTAGAGCAGATTGTTCCTTGGGGTCGATCGCTGTCTGAGTACATTCAGATGTTTGATTTGACTGAATCTGATCTGCTCAAAAAAATTCTAGATTGCGGCGGAGGTCCCGCTAGTTTTAATGCTGAAATGACTCAGTTAGGACATTCCGTGACTTCTTGTGATCCGATTTATCAATTCTCAACTGAGCAAATTCAAGAACGAATTGATCAAACTTGCGATGTAATTCTTGCGAAAGTAGAAGCGACACGGGAGAACTTTATTTGGACACACTTTCGATCGCCTGAGGAAATGGCACAGTCTCGAATGATTTCGATGCAAAAGTTCCTTGCTGATTTTGATTCAGGATTGCAGCAAAAACGCTATGTAAACGATGAACTTCCAAAGCTTCCGTTTGCCGATCACCAATTCGATTTAGCACTGTGTTCGCATTTGTTGTTTCTCTACTCAGATCAATTGAACTTAGAATTTCACATTGCTTCGATCGTTGAAATGTGTCGCGTTGCATCTGAAGTCAGAATTTTTCCATTGCTGCTCAATATGACAGGTGAACCTTCACCCTTTATTGAACCTGTAATGCAAACCTTGAAAGAACAAGGCTATCAAGTGAATTTGCGACAAGTCCCCTACGAATTTCAGCGCGGTGGAAATCAGATGATGCAAGTTAAAACGTTGTAGAAATCGCTTGTACTGGACAAGTCGGAATACATTGCTCACACACAATACAGCGCGATCGCGTAAACGATAATCGAAAACTTTGTGGATCGAGCGTTAATGCTTCAGTCGGACAAACTCCGGTACACAGCCCACAATCGACACAGGTATCTTCATCGATCGTAATTTCGCGACTAGCAAACGAAACATGAATATCCTGAGATCGCATCCAATCGATCGACGCATCTAATTGATCAATGTCTCCGGACAATTCCACGACCAATTTACCGACTTGATTTGGAGCAACCTGAGCGCGAATGATATTTGCTGCCACATTAAAATCTTTTGCCAATCGGTAGGTGACTGGCATTTGAACAGAGCGTTTCGGAAAGGTGAGAGTGACTCGCTTTTTCACAGTTCGATCGTGTTTTTTCTCATTCTATCTGCTGATATCGCAAACCATCGATCGCTTCGTCGGGATCAGATCGTGCCCTAACGCCGCAATTCTACTTACTGAATATATAAAGATTTCATGAAGTGTTTTGTGATCGACCCGTAATTCCGCCAGAATGATCGAGATTGTCAAAATCACACTGAAAAGCATTTACCCAAGCCCCAATTCGCTGAATTTCTCAGCATCGATCAGGGATACGAGCCTATTCACCTGAATTGGAGTAGAGTTTGGATGACAACTGTACAGCAGAATAAAAGCATTCTTGCCGCATTCACGATCGCGGTTAGTTTTAGTGCGATCGCAGCCCTAAAAACCGATGCCGCAATTATTACAAGCAATAATCCTAGTACCTTAGCCGCTCAAGGATTTGATCTTATCTCCGTTCCGAATGGAGCCGAACCGGTTGGGACAGACATATCAACGCTCAATTTCCCACTTGGCAACATTGAATTTAGCAGCAGTGTTAACAAGCGCACGATCGGCAATGGATGGCAAACTTGGAGTAATGGTTACACTGGCGAAGTGTACTTTACCAAGGGTGCATCGGCGATCGATATCACACTCCCAAATTTATCCGCATTCGATTTCTACGCTCAACCGGATGTATTCGGCTCATTTACCATTTCTGCTATTGCTCAAAGCGGTGAAGCTTCAGATGTTCTTAGCCAAGTGGTCAATGGCAATGCAGGCGCACAGTACTTTGGATTTTATAGCGATGATCCCCTTGATCCGATTCGATCGATTCGGATTACCGCTGATCCAGGAGCCGAGGGATTCGCGATCGCTCAATTACGGGGAGCGAGACGCGCTGTTGTTCCCACCCCATTACTGTTACCTGGCGTAATTGGACTGGGATTGGGACTGTGGCGAAAAGCGCGGAACAAACAAAGCACAAACTAAGCCAACTTCAATCATGAGACTGGGAACTCTGAAACTATGCCCTCGCTTTTTTCAGATTGTATGCTCCCAGTTCTCATTATTGAAGACGATCGCTTAGTTCGGAAGTTGCTGAAAAAATTGCTCCAACCTCAAGGGTTTGAAGTGGTAGAAGCAACCACTGGAGAAGAAGGATTAGCACTCGTTTCTAAGGTTCGCCCAGCCTTGATTCTGTGTGATTGGAACTTACCTGGGATTGATGGACTGTCTCTCTGTCGCACCATCAAAGCAAATCCGAATTGGGCAGATGTTTACTTTATTCTATTAACTGCTTATAGCTCTCCAGAACATCATGTGAAAGCATTGGACAATGGAGCCGATGACTTTCTTTCTAAGCCGATTAAAATTAAAGAGCTGAGTGCAAGACTCAGAGCGGGTTTGAGAGTCTATCGAGCCTTTCAGGAACAACGTCGATTAACTCAGGAATTAAAGCTTCAGCAAGAACAATTAGAGTCAGAAATGGCAGAAGCAGCAGAGTATGTTCGATCGCTGTTACCTGCTCCGATGGACGATCGTATTATTGCTCGATCGCAGTTTCTTCCATCTCGACAGTTAGGCGGGGATTGTTTCGATTATCATTGGCTCGATTCTGATTTCTTTGCCATGTATCTCTTAGATGTGTCTGGGCATGGATTGGGAGCAGCGTTAGTCTCTGTGACCATTCAGAATGTCCTTCGCGCCCAGATTCTGCCCGGAATTAACTTTTATCAGCCTGGGTTAGTTTTAACTGCATTGAATGAAGCGTTTGCATCGGAAACAGATTGGTTAAGTGAAACACCGAGCGATCGATATTTTACGATTTGGTATGGCGTGTATAACTATTCCAAACAATTATTGATGTATTCCAGTGCAGGACATCCTCCAGCCGTAGTCATATCGGGTCAGTCTCAGAATCATCAAATTCATCGTTTGCGAACAGCAGGAACCCCGATTGGAATGTTCTCGGATTCAAAGTACAAGACGCAGTTCTTTAAGGTTGAGCAAGAAAGTAGTTTGTATCTATTCAGTGATGGGATCTATGAAATTCAACAATCGAATGGAGAGGTTTGGAACTTAGACGGATTTGTTGATTTAATCGATCGACATCATCAATCACAACAGTTCGATAGTTCAGAAGCGATTGTTCGAGCCGTGAAAGATTTGAAGTGCGATCGGGATTTTGAGGATGATTGTTCGTTGTTGCAGATTAAGCTGCGGTAGTTCAATGGAGCCACTCAGAGGATTTAGCTCCATCTTGTATTGATTAAACGGCTGAGTAGCTTCCTCGCGCTTGATCGAATTCTGCTTGATCCGCAAAAATCGGAAAAAACTGAATCACATCAGCAAGCTCTAATAACATTCTAATTTCCTGTCTCATTGCACAGAGTGAAAGAATTCCTTGCGCTGATTTGATTGCTTTAAAGGAACTCACTAATGCTCCTAAACCGGAACTATCCATAAAAGTCGCTTGCTCAAAATCAACTAAAATCTCGATCGTTCCTGCACCAATCAGATCAAGAATCTCTTGCTTGAACTGTCTTGCTTGAGTGTGACCCAGAATGCCGCAAACCTTGATAACCTTCACAGGATGACTCATCGTGATCACCTAAGTACTAGAAAACGAACTTTGTAACGGCTTTATCAAAAAACCAGTCTTATCCCATAAAGCCCTGATATTTCTCTAAGTTTTTTATGTAGAATTTCAGATCTTTCCGCAATTTTTCGCGATCGTTCACAGAACTGTTTCCGTAATTTCAACCTGTGTCGATCGCTCAAGGAGCCTGTATCGTTTGGGGGTAAATTCAGACCCATCAATTGAAGGACGGTTTCGATCGATTTAATCCCCCAATCCAAACCAATGGTAAACCGTGTTTTGCCTGCGCTAGCAATTCCATTTAGTACACTAATTTTAGGTCTAGTCTGTCCTTTTCCAAGCTGGAGTTTGCCGCTGTCTCCCGGAGATCGGATTAAGCTCACCATTCCCGAAGGTGAACTGTTTAATGGAACTTACGAAGTTAACTTAGATGGAACACTGAACATTCCGCATTTACAACCCATTAAAGTTGCTGGACTAGAACCCCCTGAGATTGAACAAACCTTAACGACTGCGTTTATCAACAATAAATTATTCAATCCTGCGTTTATTCAAACCTCGGTTCAAGTCGTGGAATGGGCACCAATTCAGGTGAATGTTTCGGGTGCAACGTTTCAAACGGGTCGAATTTTAATCAATCAGCGGACTCCAGATGCACGATCGAGAATCACACAAGCCTCTGGGGACTATTCACCAGAGCGATTCTTAACGGCTGCAATTCGAGCAGCAGGCGGAGTCATGCCCAATGCAGACATTCAAAATGTGCAATTGATTCGGAATGGGAAAGCTCGATCGATTGATCTCAGCGGTGTGTTAGAAGGGGACAATTTTAATGATGTTCCTTTAATGGCAGGCGATCGGATTGTTGTTCCCGATGCTGGAAAGTTCCAAAATCAGCTCGTTCGACCGTCGCAGATTACGATCGAGGGTGTTCGCATCTTTCTGTCTAACTTAACTCAGCCAGCGGCGGGAAATGCGGGAAATGCGAGTGCAGGAATCAGTCGAGATGCAACCGCATTTAAGTATGGTTCACGATTGTCTCAGGCGGTGATTGCGGGAAATTGTGCGGGGGGGAGTGTAAGTAATTCGAGGCGCAGAGCCGTTTTAGTGAGAACCGATCGCATGACTGGAAAAACTCAGGTTGTCGATCGAGCCATTGAAGATCTGCTTCGGAATTCCACTGAAGATACAAACAATCCATTGTTATTACCGGATGATGGGATTGCTTGTTATGACTCAAAATCGACAAATTTGAGAGGGGTTGCAGAAACGTTATCTACCATTTTTTCACCGTTCACGTTGCTGTTTAACCTGTTTCGATAATGTCTTCAGATCCACCCAAGAAAGGGCAATGGCGCGTTTATCTCCTGATGTGGTTATTGATTAACACCACGCTCTGGAGTGCTGCAATTTTGTATCTGAAAAAAGCAAAGCCAACTTACATTAGTGAATGGGCGTTGATTCTACCGGGAACAGGCCCGGGAGTGAGTGTAAATTTACCGGAAATTGGTCAAGCTAGCTCATCAAGCAGTTCAGCGTTTGGTGGAGCCTCTTCTGATCCAAGAGCGAACTATCAATTTATTGCAACAAGCGAGGCAGTGTTAGGACGGGCAGCAACACAGATGAATTTGTCGATCGAAGAGTTCGGCAAACCGCGTGTCAAACTGCTCGACAATACAACGATCATGACGTTTCAAGTCACCGGATCAACACCAGAGCAAACCCAACAAAAATCGAGAATGATGTATCAAGCCTTGGTACAACGATTAAGTGAACTGAGAGTCGAGGAACTGGGGCGACGAGATGAAGGCGTGCAGGCAACGATGAAAGCTGCACAATCTAAGCTACATCAGGCACAAAAAAGACTTTCAGAGTACAAAGTCTCCTCCGGACTGAGCTTTCAAGGACAAGTTGATAACTTATCTGTGAATGTGGAACAGTTACGAAGACAGCGATCGGAAACCTTAGCAAAACGGCAACAGACTGGAACTCGACTTGCAGAGCTAGCAGCAAACATAGGAATTACACCAGAGCAAGCCGCCAAAGCATTTGTGCTACAAGCGGATCAACAATTTCAGCAGAACTTAAAAGACTATAGTGAATCGAGTGCGAGTTTGGTTGTCCTGTTATCGAAATGGGGCGAGAATCATCCGAATGTAGTGAAAGAACAAGCCCGACAGCAAGCCGCACAAATTGCGATCGCACAACGCAGTACAGAGCTATTGAAGCAAGAAGTTGATCCGCAGCTATTAGAGTTTTTACAGTTAGGAGCAAATGATCAGGGTGCAGGTCGATCGAGTCTTTTTCGCGATTTGATTACGACTCAAGTAGAATACGAAGGTTTCAATGCAGAAGTACAAAGCTTAGAGCAACAGATTAACCAATTAGATGATCGCCTCAGCGGTTTAGCACAAAGACAATCCACCTTAGAGAATCTAAAGCGCGATGTTCAAACCGCAGAAGCTGTATTTGCTTCTACACTCGCTCGAATTGATCTGAGCAAATCAGATATTTTCACGGCTTATCCACTCACTCAACTGATTGCAGAACCATCCTTGCCAACTTCGCCGAGTACTCCGAAAAAATCCTTAGTCTATCTGGGTGCAGGATTAGGATCGGTTCTATCGGGTGCAGCATTAACATTGTTAGCAATGCGAAAAAGATTGTTAATGCTCTACCAAAACCGGAAAAAGCAACTCCCAGCATCGAGTCCGGAGCAAACTGCATTATGAAGCCAGAGAATTTTGCAGAAAAAGCAATTTGGTACACGCTGCTCTGGACATATGGCTATTTTCTCATTGGCGGCTTATATGTAGTTGGATGCGTGATCGGCTGGGTTATCTTTGGCTATTGGCTTAAGGTTTGGTACTTTCAAACCGAGGAAACGCCCGAAGACGATCGCATTCGCATCCCCGTAGCAATTTGGATTTGGATTGTCGGAATGCTAGTTCAGCAAGTTGCTTTGATTATGGGACATTTGGACTTTGATCTAGGACTTGGAACGATTATTAAATCCTCGATCGGTTGGGCAAACGGTTGGGCACTTTTGGCATTGTTCCCACTGCTTGGAACACTCAAAATTCTAGCAGAGTTAATGTATCGAATTGCTTGTATTGTTGGGCTACAAACAGTGTTAGTTTTTCCAATTTTTTACTTATTTTACTTGCTCAAACTACCTGCCCAGCCTTTTGTTTCACCCTTGCGAGTGGTGGGAGGTCCTGGACCTGAATTTTTTGCTTCAACCTTCTATGAGATTGACCCTGAGAACATGCAGCCGCGCTGGAGAATGTTCACCCCTTGGGCACCTGCACTAGGATTCATGGGTAATATCTATTTCTTTCTAGCAGTTCGTGAGAAAGATTTGAAATGGCGATTGATCGGAATGATTGGTGCTGTTTTTATGTGTTCAGTCTCCGTTTCGCGACTGGCACAGATTTCGATCCCGATCGTAGCAGGGGTTAGTCTATTACTCTCAAGTCTAGGAAAGCCGATCGCATTAATCACTCTCAGCTTTGCTAGTGGAATTCTCGGTATCGTTGCTCCGACTGTAATTGATGCTTATATTCAGTTCAATGAGAACTTCAAAGCACAGCGAGCAGGCTCATCGAGAGTTCGAGCAGCATTGGGAAGAATCGCGATCGAGCGATGGCAAAACGAAGCCCCAATCTGGGGACATGGCATCGTGGAAACTGGGCCGCATATGGTCGAATTTATGCCAATTGGTTCCCATCACAGTTGGTATGGATTGTTATTTGTCAAAGGCATCGTAGGATTTTTTGGCTTACTGATTCCAATGCTGTGGAGTTTTTTCGATTTAGTGTTGAAATCACAGACGAGTAAGACGGCTCAAACTGGGCTAAATATGTTAGTCATTCTATTCCTCTACACCTTTGGCGAAAATTTAGAAATCTTAGTGTATCTCACGTATCCTGCATTTCTCATGCTGGGTATTGCTCATTGCGAACCGATTCAACTTAAAAGATTAGTGCAACCTCATGAAACCAAAGATTGTTCACCTGTTAGATGATCAGAGTGTCGGCGGTGTGAGACGCTGGATTGAAACCATTTCTGATTCGCGTCTTAACTCCCAATTTGAGTTTCAACCAGTTCGATCGACAGAACTATTCCCAGTTTTACGATCGCAGAAGGTTGCTCTCGTTATCTGTCACAATCCAAGTTCTTGGAAGCGATCGTTAAATCTCATTCGCACCAAACGCCAAGGTGTGAAACTAATCATTGTTGAACATCATTACTGCGAAGGATTCGAGCAGATAAATGTGCCATCAGTGCGGCGCTTTCGAGCAATGCTGAAATGGAACTATGGAATCGTCGATCGAGTGGCTTCCGTCTCTCAGGGACAATCTACCTGGATTCAGAAACATCAATTGATTCAATCAACTAAACTTGCGACAATTCCACTTTCGACTCAAGTTGATCCCTTTCTCGAAGTTCCAAAAAAGCAGCTTCAGAAGCCTTTTATTCTGGGTGCATACGGACGTTTTTCACAGCAAAAAGGATTTGATACGCTGCTCAAAGCAATGCAGCAAATTTCAACAACTGATGTTCAGCTTTATTTAGGTGGATTTGGTGAAGATGAAAGTTTATTGAGAAAATTAGCAACTCATCTACCAAATGTGAAATTTTGGGGAGCGGTGCGCGATGTTCGAGGCTTTTTATCGGCTTGTGATGCGATCGTAATTCCATCACGCTGGGAGCCAGGAGGAACCGTTTGCATCGAGGCGAAAGCTGCGGGTAAACCTGTGATCGTTTCTGATGTAGATGGTTTACCTGAGCAAGTTCAGAACTGTGGAATCGTGGTTCCACCGAATGATCCGACTCCGTTAGCAACCGCGATCGAAACAATCAGTAAAATGCCTCATGAACGAATCGAAGCTTGGCGTGAAGCGGCTCGAAATTCAGTTGAGAATGCTTGGGAACACTATTTGGCTGAATGGGAAACTTTTCTTTGGAAACTTTTAGGTGAAGTGTGATGACCGTTTTTGATCAATTTCGCCAAAAGTTCTCTAGTCGATTCATTCAGAACTTAGGCTGGCTGAGTCTCTCAGAGATTGTGATCCGAATTGTTCGACTTGCAACAACAGTAATCCTAGCTCGTTTTTTATCTGAGTATGACTATGGATTAGCCGCGATCGTACTCACCGTCAATGAGTTCACACAGATGCTTACTCGTTGCGGCATTAGTGCAAAGCTGATTCAAGTTGAAGAAGAACGCTTAGAAATTCTAGCCAATTCTGCCTATTGGTTAAGCTGGTTGATTTACAGTGGATTGTTTGTGATTCAATGTATCTCTGCATTCGCGATCGCAGCTTTTTACCGGGACAATCAGCTAATTTTCCCAATCTGCGCCACTTCGATTATCTATCTGATTGTTCCGATCGCACACATTCAAGCCACTTTAATCCAGAGAGAAAATCGCTTGAAGATTATTGCTGTGACGAACGCGCTACAAATCTCGATCGGCAATGTTCTGACTGCATTATTCGCCTTTCTTGGCTTTGGAATGTGGGCGATCATTCTACCTAGAGTCCTAGTTGCTCCCTTGTGGGTGATCATTAACTATCACCATCATGCTTGGCGACCGAAACAATGGACAACTGATCATTGGGGTGAACTCTTTCGATTCGGTCGGCATGTGCTAGGCGTTGAACTATTAAAAACGCTGAGAAATAACCTAGATTATCTGATTGTTGGGCGAATGATTGGAGTGAGAGAACTGGGAACTTACTATTTCGCTTTTAATGCAGGATTGGGAATCAGTCTTAGTTTTATTACTGCAATCAATACTGCTTTGTATCCGCATCTCTGTGCAGCACGAGCAAATTGGCAACAATTCCAACAGCGATACTTCCATAGCTTAAAGATTACTGCATTGATCATTGTTCCGATCGTACTTTTACAATCCAGTCTTGCCCCAATTTATGTTCCGATCGTTTTTAGTCAAAAATGGATCGAAGCAATTCCAATTCTCATCCTGATCTGTCTTTCTGCAATTCCTCGCCCGTTTGCAGAAGCGGCATCTGCGGTTTGGCTCGCGATCGACAAACCCAAAATTGATTTGATTGGAAGTGTTGTCTTTACAGTTGTCTTAGCGATCGCGCTTGTCATTGGAACGCACTGGCAACTGACTGGAGTTGCGATCGCGGTACTCGCAACTCACGCCATTTTTCAGCCCTTATTTACACTCTTGACAACCCGCTTTGTGATGCAGCGCACCACATAATTTATCATTTTCCTACTTACCAATTAAACTCTTAAAGTTTCTGTAGAGTTTAACTATGAAATGGGAACTTTAATAGAAATAGCTCTATTTTCTGTCTCGCATCTGATCTATTTCTCAATCTAAATCAGAGAGTCTTCCCCATTCCCCGTAATTCTGCCTTGTCCATCATTACGGATAGCTGAACTCTGTGTTCAATCTCTACTATGAAAAAGGTTTCCGTCATTGTCCCGGTCTATAATGTTGAGCAGTATATCGCTAAAACAATCCGCTCTGTTCTTGCTCAAACGTATTCAGCATTTGAACTGATTATTGTTGATGATGAATCACCCGATCGCAGCATCGAAATCTGTAAACAGTTTAATGATCCCCGCGTCCGAATCATTCAGCAAAAGAATCGCGGTCTAGCAGGCGCAAGAAACACCGGAATTCGTCACGCTCAAGGCGATTATATTGCACTGCTCGATAGTGATGATCTTTGGTTGCCCACTAAATTAGAACAGCACGTTAAACATTTAGAACAATCGCCTGAAGTTGGAATTAGCTTTAGTCGATCGGCATTCATTGATGAAGCAGATCAGCCACTCGGTGTGTATCAAATGCCGAAGCTCAAAGACATTAGCGGATCATATTTGCTCTGCCGGAATCCGATTGGAAACGGCTCTGCGCCTGTGATTCGGCGGGAAGTGTTGGATGCGATCGCAGTTTCTACCAATCTCTACGGTACTGAAGAAACCTTTTATTTTGATGACCAGTTTAGACAGTCTGAGGACATTGAGTGCTGGATTCGCGTTGTTCTTCAGACCGATTGGAAAATCGAAGGGATTCCTGATGCGCTCACGCTATATCGAGTGAACACTGAGAGCCTTTCTGCAAACGTGATGAAGCAATTAGCATCTTGGGAGCAAGTGGTGGAGAAGACTCGCACCTATGCCCCGGATGTTGTTGCTCAATGGGAAAATACAGCACGTGCTTACCAACTTCGATATTTAGCTCGTCGCTGTGTTCGGATGCAAGATAGAACAATGGCAGTGAAATTGTTTCATCGATCGCTGTTGACGAACTGGAAAATTATCACTGAAGAACCGCGTAGAACCATGATCACCGGAGCCGCCGCATACTTACTTTGGGCATTACCAAAACCGCTGTATCACTGGAGCGAACATCTTGCACTGAAAGTAACTGGAGCAAGTCAAAAACGCCGCATTCAGAGTGAGCAACTGTCTGGAGCATCTGCATGAAAGTGTTGCTCGTGTGTTCATCTGGAGGGCACTTCAAAGCACTGTATCAGTTGCGTCCCTACTGGGGAGTGCGCGATCGACAATGGGTGACATTTCGGACAAATGTAACTGAAGCTCAACTTGAAGGCGAATCTGTGGACTGGGCTTGGAGTCCGACGAATCGGAACATTCCAAACCTGATCCGCAATCTGGGATTAGCTTGGAAGATCTTACGACGCGATCGACCGGATTTAGTGATTTCGACAGGTGCAGGAGTCGCAGTTCCGTTTCTCATGCTTGGAAAGCTATTGGGAAGCCGAACTATCTTTATTGAATCCATTACCCGTGTCAATGACCTCAGCCTATCCGCAAAGTTAAGCTTACCGTTTCTCAATGTTCTATATGTTCATTGGGTAGAGTTACAGCATCGTTACCCGAAAGCGAAATTGATTACGGCATCATTGGATTAACTTCATGATTCTTGTTACTGTCGGAACTGAACAATATGGCTTCGATCGATTAATGTCGTGGATTACTATTCTGATGCGACATGGATTGATTCAAGAGCAAGTGATTGTACAATACGGGGCTTCAAAGCGACTGCCATCGAATGCGATTGTTCATAAAACAGTTCCTATCGATCGATTCACAGATCTGATCCAACAAGCTCGTTTAGTGATTAGTCACTGTGGGGAAGGATCATTATTCATGTTGGAGGAAATTGGAACCCCTTACATTCTCGTGCCGCGCAGTGTTCGATTTCAAGAGCATGTCGATGATCATCAAGTCGAGTTAGCGATCGCGCTTTCGAGTATTGGAATTGGAATTGCGTGGTCGCCTGGAGATTTAGTGAGATTCATTACTGCTGCTGAATTGATCGAAAGTAAGCCGTTCTCAATGGATTCAGCGCAAGCACTCTGCTACCAGTTGAGCCTTGATTCTGAACGATTCGCATCTGCTCAATTGTCCAAGTCTGCCGCTTAATCTTATGAGGTCAATATGATCCAACACTCTTCGATCGAATTTCCTATTATCTACACTGATGAACTTTGCTTGGTACAACTTCCAGCATTGCTAACTGTTACCGAAGCAGTAGCATTTCGCGCGAAGTGTCGAGAACTAATCGAAGCAACACCCTCTAAGATTATTCTCGATTTTGCTCAAACAACCTTTATCGACAGTAGTGCGCTTGGTGCGTTGGTGATGTGCCTTAAAGCTGCTCGATCGCGTCAGATTGAACTGGTGCTATGGAGCGTTAATCGCGAGATTATCTCGATTCTAGAGTTAGCGGGTCTCGATCGACAGTTCACGATCGAATCGGAAACAACTCCACTCGACTCGACTCCTAAATCTCAGATCGAAGCAACTCACGCTTCTATTCAATCGAAAACCAAAAGAGCGATCGACATTCTGGGCGCAATTGTGGGGTTAGGAATTACAGCCGTAGTCTTTGTGCCGATCGCGATCGCAATCAAGCTCGATAATCCAGGAGCAGTTCTGTTTTCTCAAACTCGCTGTGGTCACTTGGGACGACGCTTTCAGGTTTGGAAGTTCCGATCGATGGTTAGTGATGCTGAACAGCTAAAAGCTCAAGTGGAAAATCAGAATGAAGGTGCATTTTTCAAAAATGCCAATGATCCAAGGATTACCAAAGTTGGTCAGTTTTTGCGGAAAACAAGCTTAGATGAACTGCCGCAGATCTTTAATGTGCTGGTGGGTGAAATGAGCTTTGTTGGACCTCGACCGCTGCCTTTGCGCGATGTTGAAAAGTTCTCAGAGCATGACTACATTCGCCATGCGGTATTGCCTGGAATTACGGGAATGTGGCAGGTTTCGGGTCGATCAGATATTGATAACTTCGAGGATGTGCTTCGCCTCGATATGGTTTACATCAAAGATTGGTCGCTCTGGTTGGATTTAAGAATCATTCTGCAAACGATTCGAGTCGTGCTGCAAAAAACAGGCGCGTATTAAGAATTCTCAGAAAACAGATTGACTTGAGTGGGACAGATATGGAGACGCATCGAGTTGTGACCAAAAACCCAATTATGAAGCTCTTGAGCAAACTGAGAGCGATCGCGCTGAACAATGCGATCGCTCGAAAAGCTGCCGGATCATTCGGGATTAAGGTGTTTTCGCTAGGAGTTTCGTTTTTCACCAATGTTTGTCTCGCTCGTGCGTTGGGTGCTTCTGGATATGGTGACTATATTTATGCGATTACTTGGATCGGGTTCTTGAGTGTGCCTGCTTGTTTGGGCTTTCCAGAGTATCTGGTGCGCGAAGTTGCAATTTACAGCGCCAAAGAAGAATGGGGACTGCTCAAAGGCTTGCTACAACGGGCAAACCAAATTGTGATTTTGTTGTCGATCGTCGTGGGTGCGATCGCGGCAATTGTTGCGACTTGGACGACTCGTGCGAATCCTCAATTACTAATCGTCTTTTGGCTTTCATTGGTGTCTTTGCCATTTACTGCAATCACGCTAGTTCGACAGGGCAGCATGAGAGGCTTGAATCA
>JADEXW010000469.1 GCA_015206935.1 Pseudanabaenaceae cyanobacterium LEGE 13415
CGCCTGCTCTAACTACTGCGTTCCAACCTTGGCGCTCTTTCAGAACTGTATCAATGAGTTTTAAGGTTTGCTCTTCAGATGAGCCGCTAAGTCCAGAAGCTGCTACTTTTCCAAAGCTTCGGAGTGCAGTTGCTTCCACATAGTAGCTAGCATCACCTTTTTCTACGATCGAGCTAAGTGCTGCATAACTTTCTGGAGTCGCAATCTGAGCAAGACAACCGACGATCGCTCTTCTCACTCTCGCTTCTGGATCATTCAATCCTGCGATTAGTGCTTCAACGGCTTGATCGAGTTTAATTGTTGCAAGACTTTCCGCAACTTCAGCCCGAACACCCCAGAATCGATCGCTGTTCAAGGCTTCAGAGAGAACTTTAACAGCTTCGAGTCCGCCTTTTTTCGCGATCGCTTGTGCGGCATAAATTCGCGATACCGGATCAGGATCATCTTTCAATTGGGCTTTGAGTTCGGGCATGGGATACTCTAGCTCAACGGTTTTGAGATGATAGTTACCGACATCAAAGCTAATAAAATCAGGCTTCTTGTCTAACGGAAAATAGAAGCTTTGTTCTTTCCCGTGAATGCGAACCGTGAATGTTCTTTGATCACCATTGATACCAATCGGAATTCTGAGATCAAATAGTTCCGATTGGGTTTGGGTCACTGTAATTTTTGCTAGGTTACTATCCGAATCCCAAGCATAGTTCACTTTGAAATCAGGATGTCCACCACGATAGACATATTGATCAAACAAGAATGTTAGATTGCGTCCGGTCGCTTTCTCGATCGCTCTTAATAAATCAATCGTTTCAACCGTTCGATGAGCATTGTCATTGAGAAAAGTCGCGATCGCACTATAAAACAATTCATCGCCTAGCTCGGCTCGAATCATGTGATACACACAAGAGCCTTTCTCATAGATATGTCGATCGTAAAGCTCGATCGCTTCTCGATAAACGTGCGTCACCAGCGATCGACGATAGCGAGAAGCATCCTCATCTAAATACTCTCGTGCCTGACCCAGTAAGTAATACAGTGCTTCTTCCCGTCCGTATTCTTCTTCGATCCACATCACCTCAGCATAAGAAGCCATGCCTTCTTTGACCCAAGCGTGTGACCAGTGTTTGATCACGACTAAATCACCGAACCATTGATGCGCCAGTTCGTGAGCCACTAGAGATTCAGTATTTCGATTGTCGATCGCAGCACGTTGATCAATCAAACAGCGATCGGTAAGCAATGTGGTTGAAGTGTTCTCCATTCCACCAAAAATGAAGTCATCCACACAGACTTGAGCATATTTCGGAAACGCATACGGATAGCCATATTTCTGACTGAAAAACTCAATCATTTGAGGCGTTTTACCCATGCTGAGACGGGCTTGCTCTTCGCGTCCTTTCTCCACATAGTATGTGACAGGCTTACCCTGCCAGTCGTCGCGCAATTCAGCAAAATCCCCGATCGCTAAAGTCATCAAATACGTGGGGTGAATCTCTCTTTGATACCAATGAAAAATCTGAGTGTTTTCCCGATCTTCAGTTGCAATCAATTCACCGTTTGAGATTGCAGTAAATGGTTTCGGAATCTCGACTCGAATTTCCGAAGTTGCTAACTGTCCAGGATAGTCAAAGCAAGGAAACCAGAAGCGCGAATCTTCATCTTCGCCCTGTGTCCAAACTTGAATTGGCTTATTCGGATAGTCCTGAGTTGGCGCAATAAAGTACAGTCCGCGTTGAGGCTTTTCGACATGGTAAGCGATCGCTAACTCAATCTTTTCGCCAATTTTCGTCGGTTGTTTAAGCTGAATCTGTAATTGTTCCCCATCATACTCAAACGATTGAGGAACATCGTTAATGTTAACGGCTTCAATATTCAGGTTAACGGCATCTAACGTCAACCTGTCGATTCCATTGCGAATCGGGTTGAGTCGAATCGTACAAGTTCCTTGATAACTTTGATTCGGGATATCGAGGATTAGATTGAGGAAAATATGCTCGACTTGACCAGGACGATCGGGATTGTAGTGAGGACGAGCGCCCGGAACCTCGAACGATCTGTGTCCATTCTCTGTATCTGGCGAAAATTGATGAAGCATAATCTCTGTCTAATCCTACGATTTTCAAGTTTAGCGACAGTTCGCTGATCTGAACTCTTCCAGCGAAAAAAAACGCTGCAAATCGAGCCAGCATGGTAAGTGTCACTCCCAACAGGGTACACTCGATCGCAACCTTGAAGGATCGACCCTGCTTTGAATCAAGAACATTTGGAACTTTGCTGCACTCAAACGGGACAAGACTCACAACTCTGTTTTATTCAGCGCTCAACCACCCTAGAAACTGACACACACTTGGCGAAAATTTCCCGAAGCGTCAATGATGCAGCGTGTAGCGACTGATGTATCTACCAAGACCGAACTCCATGAAAGCAAAGTCTCCCAAAGCACCCAACCGCGATTCCGCTCTGCTCACGGCTCTAGACCCCGATACGGCAGCATCCCAAACTGAACAACTTGCAAATCAATTAGCCTCTGAGCTTGCCACTGAATTGAACATTACCGGAAATACGATCGCAAAAGTCGCGCATCGAATTGCAACCGAAGTCGATCGCATTTGTACAAAGAGCGATCGCATTCAATCTTCCGGTCAAATTAACTCTTGGCGCTTGAGTTTAGCGCGGTATCGCTTACAAAAATGTGTGCATTTCTATCAGCTTGGATCGCAACGCGGACGAGTCGAGCTACATAGCAATCTCAGCACAATGGTTTATCGCCCGATCGCGCCTGCTCATTTACAGTTAACGTTCCAAGCTCGCTACACCCTGATCGAAGATTTCCTACAAGGCTTTTATACTGAGTCTCTCAGAGCGTTCCGCCGCGAAAATGAACTTGCAGAGAACTACCAGCCGCGTACCCGCTTAGAACTCGCAGAATACATGGCGTTTACTGAGCAGTACGCAAAACGGCGAATTACCCTACCCAGCCAGCACAATCAACAATTAATCATTCTTCGCGCTCAACGGTTTGCCAGTCGCCAACCTCAAGAAATTGCAGTCGATATTGAAACTGCAATGGAAACGGCGAAAAGTGATGAAACTGAAGCATATGGACGTTCTGGCATCATGCAAATGATCCGGGAACAAATGGTTTCAGAAAAAGCTGATCCGTCTGAATCGGTGTTACGCGATCGAGTGGTCATCGAACTGATGCGCTACCTTGAATCTCAAGATCAAAAAGACTGTGTGGACTATCTCACCTTGAAGCTTCAAGATCTCTCAGTTCCAGAAATTGATGAGATTCTAGGGTTAACTCCGCGCAAAAGGGACTATCTCCAGCAGCGGTTTAAGTACCACGTTGATAAGTTCATCACGTCTGGGAACTGGAAAATAGTGCATGAATGGTTAGGAGCCGATTTAGATCAAAATCTGGGATTGCCTCCAAATCAATGGGATGCGTTCCTGGATTCGCTTTCTGAGGATCAACTCCAGTTACTACAACTAAAGCGATCGGGTGTGAGTGATCAAGAGATCGTTCAGATTCTCAAATGTACTGCAAAACAACTCCAGAAACGATGGGGTGCTTTGCTTGATTTAGCTCGACAACAACGAAATCAAGCAAAGTAAACGATCGGGTCTTGGTCGTACGATGGGATGGAGCAATCTATCCCATTTCCTTATCGGCACAAAGTCGGAGCTTTACGCTGTCCAATATTGATCCGATTGAAGTTGGTTAGATTCAACGTAGAAGGACTAAACGCGCCCAGATTTCCTCGATCGCTCCAAGCTCCCAATCTCAAAAAACCAGCCGAATCAAAGGCGCGATTCTGTCTCGAAGCAGGATTCGCAAACCTGGCAGGAGGATTCACAACACCTGTAATGGTATTGCCCTGAACTGTCCCTGTAATGCACATTGAATCATCATTTGGACGCGCAAAGAAACCGACAATTCTGTTTCCGGTTTTTGTAAACAGAAAAGTATAAGCGCCTTTCTCAAGCAATTGTTGATCCGTCACAGTAAACGAAGGCGCACCATTCCAAACCCGATAGGAACCATCTGCCAGATCCGCGATCGCGGATCGATTCTGAGAGGCTTGGTTCTGACACACTAACAAGTCATTAATCGGTTTGAAGCCTTCAGCATCGCTAGAACCACGAAGTTCAGCGAAATACTTTGGATCTTTCAACATCCGTTCCCGCGCCGCTGCCAATGTGGTTTTGTAGAAAATCATCGTGCGAGACTGCTCGATCGTCACAGGCGGTTGATCCGCACTGACCGGAGTGGGCAAATTCTTATACGTGAATGTGACATCTCCGCCTTTTTCTTCGACATCGAGCGTAGTCCGCATTCCTAACGGACTAGGCTGATTCGCACGAGGCTGAATTTGGCAGCGGGTTACGACTTCCGCTTTAACAGGAGTAGAGATTGCAAGAGTGGTGATGCTAGCAAGTAGAACACTTAGACTGAGAAACTTCGACATAAGACAAAATGACGAAAAACCTCTGAGATATTACGCGATTTTAGGAGTGATTGCGCGATAGAACGATAAAAAAGCTAGACCGACTGATTCGATCTATAGCAATCCGGTTTGAGTTGTGAAATTC
>JADEXW010000470.1 GCA_015206935.1 Pseudanabaenaceae cyanobacterium LEGE 13415
GTATATCCCTGAGATGCCAAAGTGATACCGAGATTGCGTAATCGATCGTAGGTTTTCTCGGTCATTTCCGAACTGTATAACGACTGATCGCCCTTCTCATCTAGTGCAATTTTGCCTAAATGCTTGCGAACGGCATCAGAACGAATTTGAATTGCTCCCGATTCACGCGCCAGTTTTGATGCAACCGTACTTTTTCCAGATCCCGATAATCCCGACATCAAAATGATCTTGCCTTGTTTCGGCTTGGTATATTCCCAAGACAATCGATAGTAACGGCTTGCAGTTTCTTTCGATTCTTCTTTGACTGCTTCTGGAACACTCGGATCACTCAGCAGGAATGATGTAACTTTTGCTCGAACATACGATTGACGACTGTTGTAGAGTGGCAGAACTTGTAAACCTTCCCAGTCGCCCGATTGTTCAAGATACGCATTCAAGAATAAATTGCTCAGATCAGAACGGTTCCGAGCATCGAAATCCATGATGATGTAAGCAACATCGAACATGGTATCGACAAAGCGGAAAGGTTCATTGAATTCAATGCAATCGAACAGTAGAATCTTGTTGTTCCAGAAACAGATATTTCTTAGGTGAACATCGCCATGACATTCGCGGATGAATCGATGTTCAATTCGACTTTTGAACAATGCTTCATTCTCAGCAAATAACTTATCCGTGTAAGCTTTCGTTTGATCAAATTGTTCTTGAGTCTGAGCAACGCCAATGTATCCAACGGTTTGATCATAGTTTTCGTCGATCGCTTGTCGAATCTGCGACACCTCCCCAAAACTCAAAATATAGTCATTCGTCGGGGCGGACTTGTGAAAGGCTGCCAACACTTTCGCCAAATCGATCAAGTGTTGCTCAGTCAGTTCACCTCGATTGTATATTTCACTGAGCAATGTCTCTTGCGGGAACTGTTGCATTTTCACCACATAATCTACAGGCTCACCCGTTCCGCCCAGAACGAACTTCTCGCCCGCTTGTGCGATCGGCAAAATTCCCAAATACAATTCCGCCGCACCTCGTTGATTGAGCCGCAATTCTTCCTCACAGTAAAACTTGCGCTTCTCTAACGTTGAATAGTCCAAGAAACCGAAGTTCACAGGCTTTTTCAGCTTATAAACGTAATCCCCAGTGAGGAACACATAGGAAACGTGCGTTTGAATTAACTCGATCGAGCCTTGAACCGGATGGTCATACATCGCGGGATCAAGGAGAGCTTCAACGATCGGCGGAAGGGTCGTAGTTGTCATACACTCACTCAAACTAAAAAAGCCAGGAATCTCTCCCTAGCTTTATATACATCAAATCTCTAGACAAGCAGCAAAGACTAGCCTTTTTGAGCAAAGAAGCTGATGTGATACAGCGAACCCTTCCAAGGATGGGTCTGAACTTCACGCATCACAGTCTTCCCATTCCAAGACAATTCAGGAATATTGACTTCAACGACCGATTTGTTCGGTGCAGCATCGCGAACCAAGAATCCAGCAGCCTTCGCATCCACAACCAGGTGGATCGACTCTGCGCCATTGTGACCATACAGAGTAGCAGGAATTTTGCCATCGCGACGGAGCGCATTCGGCTTAGTTCCTTCAGGACGTTTTTGAGCTTCGATCGAGAACGGCATAAGATAAACCTAAAAAATCACTAAACGTTAGCGGGTTGGGGCGTTTCGTTGGTGTACAACAGTGCCCGTTTTGGACCGTGAATGGGATCTTCGACAATAATGGTTTGATCGCGTTTTGCACCTAACGAGACAATCGCGATCGGCACGTCCATTAATTCTGCCAAAAACTTGAGATACTCAAGCGCTTCTTTTGGCAAATCATCGAGCGATCGACACTCTTCGGTCGATCGCTTCCATCCCGGCATCGTTTCGTAAATCGGCTTGCATTGAGCAAACAAGCGCGAGTTACTGGGAAAATCTTCGCAGCGTTGCCCATCGATTTCATAGGCGACGCATACTTTGATTTCGTCCATTGCGTCCAA
Source organism: Pseudanabaenaceae cyanobacterium LEGE 13415 (assembly GCA_015206935.1). Classification (GTDB taxonomy): domain Bacteria; phylum Cyanobacteriota; class Cyanobacteriia; order Leptolyngbyales; family Leptolyngbyaceae; genus Leptolyngbya. The sequence continues at coordinate 1,993 of JADEXW010000470.1, forward strand.
GACATCCAGCTTCGTAATCGCCAGACAATCTAGACCATTGATGCGAACGGCGTACCGTCCAATCACTGCATCAAACCAGCCACAGCGCCGCTGTCTTCCGGTCGTGGTTCCAAATTCGGCTCCTCGATCGCACAACAATGCGCCCATTTCTTCGTGTAACTCAGTCGGGAACGGTCCTTCCCCCACGCGAGTTGTATACGCTTTCGCAACTCCAATCACTCGATCGATGACCGTTGGACCAATTCCGGTTCCAACGCAAGCGCCACCCGACACCGGATTCGAGGAAGTCACATACGGATACGTTCCATGATCCAAATCCAAGAGTGTCCCTTGTGCGCCTTCAAACAGGACATTTCGTTTGCGCCGAATCGCATCGTAAATCTTCAGTGAACTATCCACGACATGGGGACGCAATCTATCCGCGTAGCCCATGTATTCCTCGAACACTTGATCTGCATCTAACGGTGGCAGATTGTAAAGCTTTTCGAGAATGACGTTCTTTTGTGCGATCGCCCATCCCAACTGTTCGCGGAATCCCTCTGGATTCATTAAGTCGATGACTCGAACTCCCGTCCGCTCTGACTTATCCGCATAAGTGGGACCAATTCCGCGCCCGGTCGTGCCGATCTTATGATTGCCGCGCTGTTCTTCGGCAGCTTTATCAATCAAACGGTGATACGGCATCGTCACATGCGCCGTTTCCGAGATCAATAAATTCTCAGTCGAGATACCGAGCGCCTCGATTTGATCGAGTTCTTGGATCAAAACTTTCGGATCGATCACGGTTCCGCATCCGATAATGCACTCGGTATCCGGATACAGAATTCCCGACGGAATCAGGTGGAGCTTAAAGGTTTGATCCTTGACCACAACTGTATGCCCAGCATTGACACCGCCTTGATAGCGAACCACGACATCCGCCGACTTGCTCAACAAATCGGTGATTTTGCCTTTACCTTCATCGCCCCACTGGGCACCAATAACAACTACGTTAGCCAAGGGATTTCAGGAGTCTAGAGTTTTCAACAACCTCCCATTATCCTCATGTAGTGGTAAATGTGTCAATCGATTTTTTCGAGTTGTCCCGGTTCGGAAATTTCCTGTTCGATCGGAATCCGAATTAAGAACAGGGTTCCTTGTCCAGGAGTCGAAACGCATTCTAATTCACCGCCATGTTTCTCAGTGATGATCTGGTAGCTAATGGACATTCCCATGCCCGTTCCTTTACCGATTGCTTTGGTGGTGAAAAATGGATCGAAAATTCGCGATTGAATTGATTCTGGAATGCCTGTGCCGTTGTCTGCGATCGCAATCTCGATCGATTCGCCAATTCGCTTCGTACCAATCTTGATATGCGGTTGATGCGTTGGGTCTTTGACGAGTCCTTCCTCTAACGCATCGATCGCATTCACCAAAATGTTCATAAATACTTGGTTCAATTGCCCCGCATAACATTGCACCATCGGCAATTGAGCGTAATCCTTAATCACATGAATCTCAGTCCGATCTGATTTTGCTTTCAATCGATTTTGCAGGATCATCAATGTGCTATCAATGCCTTCGTGAATGTCGATCGCTTTGACATCAGCCTCATCCAGTCGAGAAAAGATCCGCAGTGATTTGACAATCTCACGAATTCTCTCAATTCCAATGGTCATCGATTTGAGCAGTTTTGGAACATCTTCTTGGAGAAAAGCTAAGTCAATTTCATCGATTTTATTTGCGATCGCGGTGGTTGCTTGAACTTCTCTTTGATAGAGTTCGATCAAATCTAGTAAATCTTGAGTGTTCTCTCTCACATGCCCTAGATTGCCATGAATAAAATTCACTGGATTGTTGATCTCGTGAGCAATTCCCGCCACCAATTGCCCTAAGCTCGACATCTTTTCGCTTTGAACAATCTGTGTTTGTGTTCGCTTCAGTTCATTCAGGGTTTCTTTTAATTCTTGAGTTCTGGCATCAACTTTCTCTTCCAAAGTCTGATTGTAGTCTTCCAATTGTTGTTTTGCTTCAGCTTGCTCATCTAACAATTGCTGCACTCGTTCAATCAATTGATTAAATGAATCTGTCAGACTGCAAATCTCTTGATCTGAGGTTTTTACAGGGATTTGAACTGCAAAATTTGCTTGCTTTGTAATGTGTTGTGTTGCTTGAGAGAGTTGATTCAGCGGCTCTGATAAATGGCGAGACACTCGCACAATCGCGACGACTGCAACGAACCCTAATCCTAGAAACACCAATGCAAAAATCGACATCAATTGATAGCTACCTGCGCGAGCTTGATTGATCTCGATCGATGAAACAGCAATCCAATCCGTGTCAGAAACTTTCGTGACCGCATACCAACGATTTCCCATCGTGAGTAGCTCAGTGACACTCTCGAATTCTTCCTCAGTTGCAGCATCACTTTTTGCTGTCAGCCGTTTTGAGACGAGTTGCAAAACTGCGTCTTCACCCAGAATGTCATGCCTGTGATTCATGCCTGAAGGAGAAATCGTTGTAATTGGGATCAACGTCTTGCGATAGGCAAGTAGCTGTACTCGCTCACTGTCTAGCAATTCTAAATTTGCAAGTTCGTCACTGAGATGCTCTAAAGC
>JADEXW010000471.1 GCA_015206935.1 Pseudanabaenaceae cyanobacterium LEGE 13415
TCGTGGATGAGAGTCGATCGATTCGTCACCGCAGAACCTTGATCAATCTGGTGAAACAAGGGGGTTGGATTGATGAACGCTTGTTTGGCTTGAAAGTGGTTGCGAACAACTTTAGAGACTTACAAGGATTGTTGAGTCTTGCACCGTTAGGAATTCGGATGATTCAACGACGGAAATTTCCGCTTTCATTTGAGAAATCAGAGGGAACAGATACGGTACGATCGCTAATCGAATCTGTTCAAACCTTTGAAGCCCAAAAGAAATAAACTATGACTGCTGAAACTCCTAAACCTGAAGTGCAAGAACCCGATGAGAAGCAACCTGCATTTGGTTGGACACCTTATGCTGAAGTCATCAATGGACGCTTTGCCATGATCGGATTTGTGGCTTTGCTGATCTTGCAATTTGTGACTCGCAAAGACTTCTTTACTTGGCTAGGATTCTAACCATTGCTATATAGTTTTGCAGTTCGTTGGGTTCTTTATTGATACCTCGTGGCACGATCGTTTACAGATCAGTCGTTTTTGCTGCGATTGAAGCGGCTAATGCCCCCTAAATCCCCCAATTCTGGGGGACTTTGATTCTTGTTCCCCCAAAATTGGGGGTTAGGGGGCACGATCCGACTACAACGAAGCAATAATCATCATGCTTGAGATTCCTTACTTCCAATTTTGCCAATTGGTGTTCAAAATCGAAGTTCCAGGAAATGCAGTTGGATTGTTGTTTGCATTCAGTCGCTGTTGAAGTTTCTCTAGATTCGGACTGGGATAAGGGAGGTTTTCCACTAATTGGAATGGAGCAATTCCAGTTTCAAGAGAGAATGCTGCGGTCGTTCCCGCTGCTGCACCTGCTGACCATTCGATCGCGTGAACTCGATAAGCAGATGCGGCAATATGACTCATGGCAAGATTTTTTCCCGTCACAATCATGTTATCGATCTTCTGCGGAATCATTGCTCTGAGTGGAATTTGAAATGGATAGGTATCATCTGCCCCTTGTCGCTCTCCAGGACGTTCTTGATTTCCAGGCTTTTCAGGCGGCGATTCGACCATGCAGGGATGGAAATCAAGCGGGTAATGTCCGATGCCAACACTATCGGGATAGATGTGCGATCGACCTAATGTTCTGACTGTGTTTGGATCAATGCGATCGCGAATGACATCAATGGTTCGTAATCCTGCGATCGAGGTTGCTAAGTTCCGAAACGTTCGCTTCCCTAAGTTCTGATAGTACTCACCACTAAAATCTTTGCGAGAAGCAGTGACTTCATCAATAAAAAAGCCTTCTGGATAGCCATAAGCAGGTCGCCCAACAATGCGACGAGATTCGCGAATGTAAGGGTATTTAGACAATCCATGTACAGTTCCCATCGGGGAATCTAGTCCAGAAAGATACCGTAGATTTGGGAAAGGTTTCTTGATGGGTTGTTTTGCATCCGTTGTACCCGAATGGAACCAGTAAAAGAAGCCAAGTGCTTGTTCCTCACCGCCTCTTAGCCCACTCACCCGGAAGCCACCCATCCAACCATTGGGATCAAGTTGTCCGGTGGATCTGAGTTGATCTCGCGACAACAGATAGTTATCTGCACTGGTTCCAGGGGCGTAATCATTGCCCCAGTTCCAGTTTTGCATCGAAATATCACCCGGATTCACCGATCGACTTCCTGCCCTCGGAACTGCACTTTGAATCCGTCGATAGGTAAAGACTAACTCAGGTGCTTCCGCATACCTTTTGTCGTTGAAACTATAAGACTGGGCATAGCGGGGATAAAACTCCGGTGGTGTGGCAGGTTGTGGAGTTGCTGTCGCTTCCATCGCGAAGGTGTAAGTGTAGCCTTGAGGACAATAGGGATAATCGGTTTCACTGGATGATGAGGGATTAAGATACGATCGAGCATCTAATCCTAAACGGTATGGAACATCCGTTAATGCCACTAACTCTCCGCTTTCAGTTGCTTCAATTACGTACCATTTTCCAGAAGCAGGCGGCACGAATTGGATAATTTTCTTTTGAAAGAGTTGTGAATCTTGTTCGGTATAACTATCGGTAATCGTTTGAGATAAGGGATAAGTATTGAGAGGAGGAGCATTCGGAGCAGGACGATGCTGAATTGCGCGAATCGATTGAATTTGAGTGCCTGAAATCGAGAGCGATTTTGCTACAGTATTTGGGAAAAAATGAAGCTTTCCTTTTCCTTGCTCTGCGGCTTCTTGCAACATAGTTTGTAACAATTCATGTCCTTCTTTTGGCATGAAGCAAACTAAGCTCACCCAACAGGCTCCCGGATTTCGTCCTTCGTTTTGGGCTAAGATTCGCTGACGAAAATCGGTATAGCCACGCGGAAAAAACAAGCGCGATCGCTGAGTCGGTTTTTCATCCAGCGCAGAGGTTCCTTGCGATGAAACTTGTCCACCAATCCAATCGGTAATCTCAGTCATACAGACGGTACGACCCGCTCTGAGGGATTCATAAGCGGCTGCAACTCCAGCCGTTCCCGCCCCGACAATCATGATTTCGCAATTGACTTGTTGATCAATCGATCGAGGAGCTTGGGCATGAAGTTGTTGAATTGGAAGTAGAGAAACGAGGCTTAATCCAATTCCAAAATGAAAGAAAAATTTTGCCATTCGACTAATCTCACATCACTTAATAGTGTTCAGTACACCTGCACGTAATTCCGCGAACCATAGAAATCTATAGATGATCCAGTGATTCACTAGAAGGATGAAGCGGCATAAATGTTGCAATTTTAGATATTATCTCAGCATCAAAAAATATACCTTTATTCTGAAATATGCAAAAATTCTCTTCATGAAATTCACAGATCTTTCTCTTTTTCTTTCCATATTTTGCATACCAGTTCCTGTGTTGGCACAACCGAATGATCTCTCGGTGCGAATTGATCGTTGGCTATCCATTCAACAGATGTCCGGAACAGTGAGCTACGATCGACCGTCCGGATCAAGAGCCGCTCGCGTGGGCGATCGACTCCAAACTGTTGGCGATGGAATCACGACTGGAACTCAATCCAGAGCAGATTTGCTTTTAGACACTGCGGTTGGAACAATCAATGTTCTGGAATACACCAGCTTGAGAGTGCAACGCATGGACATTGCACCCGATAACGGCAGAATCACGCATCTGGATGTGACACGGGGACAAGTTCGATTGAAGTTGCGACGCTTTACCAGTCCGAATTCTGAACTAAGAATCCGCACTCCAGCGGGCTTGAGCGGAGTCCGAGGAACAGAATTTGGTGTTGTCGTACAGCCTGACGGGAAAACCTCGATCGCAACCTTAGAAGGTTCAGTCGTGACCGAAGCTCAAGGGGTGCAAATTGAAGTTCCAGGTGGATTTCAAAACTTTACGATTCCCGGACAGCCTCCATCTGCCGCCGTGCCGTTACGAGATGATCCGTCATTGAGTGCAGATTTTGTGCGATTGCTCGATCGAGGAGTTCGGAGCGTTCAGGTAGTAGGGCGGGTTGATCCCGTGAATGCGGTGACGGTGAATGGGGTGCAACAAGTGGTGGATGGAAAGGGTGAATTTCGCAGTGCAACGTTTCTAGTTCCGTCGTTTCTAAAGGTTAATGTCGTGGTCACAACTCCCTTAGGAAAATCTCAAACCTATGAACTGGCGCTTCGATAGGGTCGGATGGCGCTTCCTTCCGGGCGCGATCGCAACGATGCTAATAGCAGGTCTATTTCAGATTGGTGCGCTCAAACCGCTGGAACAAGTATCGTATTCTATGCTGTTTCGGCTGCGGGGAGAGCGGCACTGGGACAATCGCTTAGTACTGGTCGAGATTGATGATGACAGTATTAAAGAATTGGGGCGGTTTCCCTGGAAGCGAACAGAGTATGTGAGATTGCTCGATCGACTCACTCGCGCCCATGCTAGCGTGATTGCGTTCGATTTGTTGTTCTCAGAGCCGACTCCCGAAGATGAATGGTTTGCAAAAGCGATCGGGGCATCGAATCGAGTCATTCTGGCGCAAGGGAATGGCGAAGAAGAGAATCTTTTGCTTCCTGTGCCTCGACTAAAAACGGCAGCGGTCGGAAGTGGGCATATTCGGATTCAACCAGAAGATGATGGCATTGTTCGGTTGATTGAGCCGCAAGCTGGGGGTACGGTGGCATTTGGAATTGCGACCGTGATGACGTATTCACTCTTGCGAGAAGCGATCGCATCTCCGGATTTGAGTCAACCCATTTGGTTAAATTGGGCGGGACACAGCGATCGAATTTCACACTATTCATTTGCAAAGGTAATTCGGGGAGAAGTTCCGAATTCGGCTTTTAAAGACAAAATTGTGATTGTGGGAGTGACCGCAGCTTCGATCGATGCCGCTTCGACTCCGTTCGATCGGACTCCTCCAGCTAGTGGGGTTCACATTCAAGCCACATTAATCGATAACTTATTGCAGCGAAATTCGTTGGCTCCAGCCACGAGAGAACACTTATTTGTCGTTTTTGCAATCGCTGGATTAGGATTCGGAATCTTACTAAGCTTTTGGCGCACAGAAATTCAGATTGCGATTGCGGTTGTCGGTATTCTCGGTTGGATTGGAATTAGCGTTGTTCTACTG
>JADEXW010000075.1 GCA_015206935.1 Pseudanabaenaceae cyanobacterium LEGE 13415
GAATTAATCGCGATCAAATTCCTAAGAATCTACTTTGGACAGGATTTGTAGGAATACCAATTGCGATCGCTTTCTTACAATCCTTATTTACCGATTCCTTTAAACGTTGGTTTCCAAGAAATCTTCTCTATTGCATCACGCTCATTGTTGGAATTGTTGTCAATGCGGTAATTAGCTCAACTCGTGGCGCATTAGAGAACAACATGCTGCCATTTGTCCCGCTATTAATTTATCTATCAGTCGAACTTTTCCATCTTTCAAAGTCCCCCAAACTTGGGGGATTTAGGGGGCACGATCCACCCCAAACGAAGCAAGAATTCTCTAAAATTCTCACGCCGATTAGTTTAAGTGCCGCGATCGCATTTACGTTATCTCTCTGTTTAGCAGTCTATTCAACTGAAGTAAAATTCATCGATCGTATGATCACGGCTCCCGGACATCGAGCGATCGCAGATTTAGATCAATTCATGGCAGCCAATCCAAATCGCACGATCGGGATGGGATATGGTGCAGTGAGCTATCAGCTTTCAACTTATCGCACTCAATTAGTTTTCAGGAGCAATCCTTATCTACTAGATTCCGCTTCGCTGATGGAAATGCAAGCATCAGGATTGAACAATACACCAGAAAGTACGCTCAATGCTTTAAGAACTTGCCAAACCGAGATTTGGTTAATTCCTAAAGGCAAGCTGCCGTTTCAGGTTTATAGCTACTACCCGCCCTTGCAAAAGCTATTCAGTGATCAATTTAGAAAGACCTTTGCTGATCACTACGAAAAACAATCTAGCACTGAGTTTTATGATGCTTGGGTTTGTAAAACGATCAGGAACTAGGGCGTTTTCTAGCTTGAATTGAAGCTTGAGAAACGATCGCACCTCCGGTCGTTAGTTGTAATCGTTGTCCACGCCATTCAATCGTATTGCCGAAAAAGCTATAGCACCATAGACAAAAGCTCAGACAGTCTCGCAGGGGAACAAACAATAACAATCGTTTCGCGATCGTATCTCTCAAGCAATGTACTCCAATAAACCAAGCCGCGACATATCTCACTGTCCAAGTGAGCGCTAAAGTTATCCATGCAATTAAAGAAGGAGCAATCACGACTAGCAACAAACTGCTAACGGTTCCATAAGTGAAGATTAAGCCGAGATAACCAAACAACCGAGCAAACCGATTTCCTCGAAACCAGCGAGTTTGATGCTGTAAAAGCTGTGGAATCGTTGCCGTTGAAAGCACATGATCAACTATATAGTCAGAGAGTACCACTTGATAGCCCGCTTGGGCTGGCAGATAGCCTAACTGAAAATCGTCTCCGATATAGTTCGCGATCGCATTAAATCCCCCAATCTCATTCAAAACCGACTGTCGAAGTACGATCGTCGCTCCGAATGCAAACGCCATTCCCTCAAGCTTTCGAGCAACTAACACACCCGGCAAAAATTCTGTTGAAATGCTCAAAGCTTCAAAGGCAGAAATGGGATTGTGCGATCGCGATCGATACAGACAAGTCACAACGCCAACCGTTGGATCACTCAAAGGTTGTACCACTTGATTGAGATAGTTCGGATCAACCCAAACATCACTATCCGCAAGCGCTAAAATTTCGTGCTGTGCTTTGAGTGCAATGTTATAGAGATTGTTCACTTTTGGATTAATTCCGATCGTGCGATGACTAATCACCAGTTGGATCTCTTGTTTGGGAAAGTCCTCGATTAATTGTTTGACGATCGCAATACAAGGATCACTCGGATTTTGAGTTCCAAAGATAATTTGATAGTTCGGATAGTCCTGCTGACAGAACGAAGCTAAATTTTCATAAGTGTTCTCATCCAAGCCACAGACAGGTTTCAAAATCGTCACTGGAGGCTGAAAAGCGCTACTCTGTGAACGTTTTGGACGAAAGAACTGAGTGGCTGCTTGAATCGAAAATAGATAGAAGCAAACCGTCGATAAGCTTAGAACAAATAAAGCGGCTAGTAGCAGATACTCTACATCTTGTAGCAGAGTTTGAACAGTCGTGAGTGGATGATTCATCGCCCAACATCAGATAAAGATTAACCGATCGAGACAAACGCCGCACCGATGCACACTAAAACGGTTCCTAACAATCGAGCCGGGGTGATGTGTTCACGCAACACATACCGCGCTCCGATTAGGCTAAATAGATAAGTCAGAGCAGTCGAGGGATAAACAAAGCTAAGATTTGCCCAACTGAGCAGCGAGATGAAAAGGAAAAATGCGATCGTTAACGAAAAAATCCCACATAGGATTTGAAAGTTACTCAGCACTCGCAACAATCGATCGGGCAAACTCCTTAACGGCAAGGGTTGAAAGTCCCCAATTTGCTTCATGCCTGCGGTGAGATAAACATTCCCGATCGAGTCAGTCAAGATCAGGATGAGTAGCGTAATCCAAGTTCTAATCTCCATTGTTTTTATCTTGATTGTTGTTGTTCATCCCATCCGACCACAAATGCTCCTGCCGTAATAATGCAAGTTCCAAACAATCGAAGTGCTGAAACATGCTCACGCAAAATCAGAATTGCTAAGGCAGTACTTAAAACATAGGTAATTGCAGTAATCGGTAACACATAGCTCAAATCAAACCGCGAAAGTGCAACCAAATAGAGAATTAAACTGCTAATCAGAAATGCAATTCCCAACCAAATCCAAGGACTGGTCAGGAACTGAATTGCGATCGCAACAAATGCACCCAAATTAGGCACATTCACGGCTCCAATCTCTCGCATTCCCCGACTGAGCCAAACATCTCCAAACACTTGACAGACGATATGCAGCAAAATGACGATCGTTCGGTTCATCCAATCGATCCCACTAACTCAAATCCGTGTTGTTCAAGCGCAGCACGAACTCGATCGCTTAACAATGCTTCGAGTTCAGCAAATCCCAGATTCAACGGTGCATTACTCGGCTCTCCAGGAACCACGATCGCAGGATGAGAGTAAATCTCTACAACATTCGCAGTAATTCTAGGAATCAAGTCGAGCAAATACGATTCTGTGATTCGCCCCGTTTGCAACAAGCCATAAACGCGATCGGCAAAGTGAATTCGATGTTTTCTCAAAAGCGTTTCCCCATAGCGTCGTAGTCCAGCGAAGACAATTGAACCCACTGTTTTAGCCACTCGATCAGAAGGATCAATCGCGATCGCAATGCTTAATTCTTCTGATGGCAGGCGAATTTCAGGAATTTCAAACTCTTTTGCGAATTCAACTAAGTGTTTTAAAACAATTGGATGAGAATGTAAATGCAAATGTCCATCCACATGCGAGAGTTTTAAGCCTGTTTGTCGAAATTTCTCAAGTTGAGCGCGAATCTCAAGCGGCAATTCTCGACGCGCTTTGGCATTAAATTGATAGTTCAATCCTGCCTTAGCAGGATCATCCGGAAAGCGACCAGACGCATCAACCAGATGCGGAATTTGCTCTGGAGATAGCACTGATCGCCCCATTCCCAGAACGAGATGCAATCCTACCGATAAAGTCGGATTCGCTTTTGCAAGCTCGATCGCATCTTCCACTGCGTCTCCCGTAATCATCAAGCTTGTACTGGTTAGCACCCCTTTTTGATGGGCTGTAACAATTGCTTGATTCACACCCGTCGAGAAGCCGAAATCATCTGCATTGATCCGCACAAAACGACGATTTCGCATTAGCTACTCGCTTCTACTTTCATTTCGTTAGCGCGTTTCGGCAACAATGTCGTTGCTTTAAGCGCGATCGAGGCGAGTCTCGGTAACAATCGCGGTTCCAGTAATCGATCGTCAAATTTGCTCATTCGCTTCTGATTTTCACGAATCGTAGCGGATAAAAACTGTGGCAGTGTGAGATCATCTACAAAAGTCTTTGCTCCGGTTGCTGTAAATCCGCCACTGTTCCCATCGGTTGTTAGCACCATCTTGCCCATGTTAAATAAGGCTCTTCCATAGTGCAGGGCTGAATGTGCGCCCCGAAAGAGATTCGCTCTACCATTTTGCGCCTGAACATAGGTAATCCAATTGATGAAGAACACGATATGCCGCGCTTCTTCATCCAAAATCGGATCAAACAAAGTAAACATTGATTCAGGCAGATAGTTCGCTTCTCGCGCGAGTCCAAACATTCCGAATGCAAAAAATGAATCTAAGCATTCCTCGAATCCAAAGTCGGTGAATGCAAGCCTGACATTCTTGGGCAGAACGGGCGTAGGAGGTTCTTCAACTTGCAAATCGTAGTGGCGAATTAAGCATTCGATCAATCTTGCGTGACGGGATTCTTCTTCGCCTTGAAGCGCGATCGCGGCTCGAATCTCCGGATCATCGATCGTCTCTGCCATCGCACTTACCATCATTCCTGCTTCGCGCTCAGTACTCAGCGCAATTTGCCAGAATGGAATGCGTCTTAATCGATCGAGTTCAGTTTCATTCAGTTCTGGAAATGCCATCGTTTCCGGTTCATAGGGGAGATGGCTATTGATAAAATCTTGGCAAAAAAGCTGTTTGTGTTCTTCTGATCCAAGCTTCATAAACGAACCTTATATCATTTGGTGAGACAGCAGTACTAACCGGAGTTAGAACATTGTTTCGTATGATGGTACTGGTTTTATCAAATTGTGGAAATACATAGAACTTTTTTAAGAATTAAGCAGATCTATAGCAGTACCCATTTTAGTTAGGACACTTCGAGAAAGCCCCCCAGCCCACAAGTTTGGGGGAGTAAGAGTCTTGAGCAAGCAGAATTGGGGGTTTGGGGGCAGCTCTGAGGATGTCCTAATCTAAACTTCTACTGCCATAATTACAAAAAGAAAAAAGTGCAGGGAAATTACCCTACACCTTTATCTCTTAAAAAGGATTCTCTACACCGAAGCTTGCTGTCGTTGATACAGCGACCAATACAAGCCTTTTTTCCGCAACAGTTCTTCGTGTGTTCCCTTCTCAGCAATCACACCTTTCTCCATCACCAAAATTAAATCAGCCCGTTTCAACGGTGCAAAGCGGTGAGCAATCAAAAACACAGTTCGATTTGTAGAAATTGATTGCAAACTCTGTAACACTTGCTGTTCCGTTTCACTATCTAAGGCACTCGTCGCTTCATCCAAAACTAAAATCGGACTATTCGACAGGAACAATCGCGCCAATGCAATTCGCTGTCTTTGTCCTCCAGATAGCGCCGTTCCTCGCTCTCCCACATTCGTTTCGTAACCCTGCGGCAACTCACTAATAAAATCATGTGCCGCTGCCATTCGTGCTGCTTCCACCACTTCTTCTGCGGTAATGTCCGGGCGACCCAGGCTAATGTTATCGATGATGTTGCCATTAAAGATAAAGTCTTCTTGCAACACTACTCCCATCTGACTTCTTAAGGAGTGAAGATCCGCGCTCTTGATGTCAAATCCATCTACAGTGATTCGTCCCGCTTCTGGTAAGTACAATCGCTGCAATAGTTTCGACAAGGTACTTTTCCCAGAGCCACTTCGACCCACGACACCGACTAACATTCCCGGTTCAACCTCGAATGAGATTCCTTTCAAGACAGGTTCTTGATTCGGACTGTAGCGGAAAAAGACTTGATCAAATGAGACTTGTCCTCTTAGTGTCGGCAGTACCAATCCTGATCCGGGTTCTGCTTCTGGAGCCACATTGAGAATGTCACCAATTCGATCGACAGACAACAACACTTGCTGTAAGTTCTGCCACAATTGCACTAACCGCAGTAACGGACCCGTGACCCGTCCTGATAGCATCTGAAACGCAACTAACTGACCCACTGTTAGTTCTTGCTTGATTACTAAGTGTGCGCCGACCCAGAGAATCAACAAATATGAGAAGTTCGTCAGAAAGTCCCCTAAGTTATTGCTGATATTAGAAGTGGTCGAAGCTTTGAAGCTGGTGCGAATGTATCTCGCAAAAAGTCCTTCCCATCGATCGCGTGAAGGTTTCTCTGCACTATGCGCTTTTACCGAGTGAATTCCCGTCACCGTTTCAACTAAAAACGATTGACTATCTGCACTCCGATTAAACGTCTCATTCAACCAATTTCGCAGGATTGGCGTAGTTGTCAAAGTTAACGCTGCATACAACGGTAAAACAGCTAAAGCTACTCCAGTTAATGGAATGCTGTAGAAGAACATTAACGCCAGATAAACGACAGCAAAAATCGAGTCGAGAACAACCGTTAAAGCGGTTCCTGTTAAGAATTGCCGAATGTTTTCTAGCTCTTGAACTCGTGCAACTGTATCTCCCACCCGTCGCGATTCAAAGTACGCTAAAGGCAATCGCATTAAGTGACGGAACAGTTGAGCAGACAGACTGAGATCTAATCGTCGAGCAGTATGCGTAAAGATGAATAATCGCAAAATTCCCAGTGCTGCCTCGAACACAGCTACACCCAGAAGCGCGATCGCCATCACGTCCAAAGTCGGAATACTGCCTTGCACCATCACGCGATCGATCACAACCTGCGTAATCAACGGGGTTGCTAATCCCAACAGTTGCAAGGTCAACGAAGCAAATAGCACTTCACCCAGCAAAACTCGATACTTCCAAACCGCAGGAAGAAACCACGTTAAGTTAAATTTCTCTTGGGTCTGAACGGTTTCGACTTGCCAAAGTTGACGATCCCAAAGCTGTTCTACCGTCGATCGATGAACCGCCTGCGGAGTCATCATCGGATCGTGCGGATCAGAAATAATTAATCGATCGCCTCTCACCGCATACGCCACAACCCAATGCGGCTCTTCAGTATCGCCCCACAGCATCAACGCCGGAAACGTTAACAATCGTGCATTCTGCCAAGTGGTTTCAATTCGGCGCAGTTGTAAGCCCAATTTTTCCGCCGCATCTACAACATTCGTCGGGCGCTGTCCTCTCAATTGCCGCTGTACCCAATCCAACTGAACCGGATTTTGCAAATGATTCGCAACCATTGTGAGACAAGCTGCCGCACTGTTCATTCCCGGAACAAATGGATAGCCTGAAACAGGTTGGGGAGATTGATCCGTTTGGGGAAGATACTTCGATCGAGCGATCGCCCAATATCGATCGATATCCGGTGAATTCAGTCCCGCCCACACTTCGCTCCGCCACTGAACCGCTTGCACATCATTGCTTGCGGCTCTTGCTTTCCATCCCGGCAACTCGATCAAGTCCCCGATCCAGTCACCCGGCTGCAAAACACGGGAACTGTTATCCTCTCCGACCAGTCGAACCTTTCCAGACAAAACAATCAATTGAACACCCGTATCTTCACTCGACCAAAGCACCTCGCCCAACTTATAGCGGCGCACCTCGGCTTTCGTTTTGAATTGGACTTGTTGTTCAGGATTGAGGAAACACAGGGGCGGTGATTCCCAGGGCAAGCTGGCAGCGAGATCGTTCGTTAGCATGAGGGCAATCTTAAAAAGGTAGGGGCTGAAATCAAGGGTTCTTCAGTCTAATCGTTAACTTGCAGTTTCACGGTCATTTTCTGGATTTTTTCGGCGATCCAACGATCGAATAATTCCGTCGTTAACATCTGCTTCAGTTGAGGATTATCTAACGTTGCAGGCAGGACATCTTCCACCCGGAAAAGCGCCCATCGACCCTCCAATTCGATCGGCCCGACAATATCGCCCGGATTGGCAGAATCGATCACGGCTCTCACCGTATCCGGCATTGTACCGCGACTCACCGGACCCATCATGCCATTTGCAATCCGATCGTCTGCGATCGAATGCTCCCGCGCTAAGGCTTCAAAACTTTCACCCTCGCTAACTTGCAGCTTCAATTCGTCCGCGACTTCTTGGCTTTCGACAATAATCCGAGACAGCACCACGCGATCGAGAAACACTTTACGTTCAATAAAGTATTCTTGCAGTCTCGGTTCAGTCGCAACAATCTTTAGCTTTTCGTTTTTAAAGTTCGTTGCAATCTGTTGATGAAATGTGGTGTAATCGAGACCGTTGCGATTCAGCCATTCTTGGAACACTTTCGGATCGGTCAACTGTTGTTGAAGTCGAAAGTCCACGACCGCTTGTTCGATCACGGCTGGGTTGATATCCAAATCGTCGCGGGTTTGAATCTCGGTTTCGAGGACATGCTGCCGCAAAATATCACCAATAAAGCCTTGCAGCTTGCCAGAAGTTTGCAAATAACGAAGACAATCCCGGAGGCTAAGGGAAGTGTCATCGATCGTTAGAAAAGCGTTTGTGTCCATGTAAGGTAATCTGTTGCGATGTCCAAATCGATGTTAACGTGCCTGAATCTACTGAGATCTTGCCATGAGTTCGGGCGTTGAGAGCGCAATTATACGCGCGTCCATAGCGATTAAACTAGAATCCCACGCAGCTAGAGTCCGCAATTTCAACGAATTCGCACTTCAACTTCTCGTAATCTTTAAAGTTGATACGGAGAACCGAACCTATTCTCTCCGTACAGACTTCTATTCTCTGCTCAGGAAACTTTACGGAATTCTTCATCAATTATAGAATCTTTAAAAGATCTAAACTCCGACCGGGAAACCGGGATTTGTGGCATGATCGATTAGTAATGCGATCGACAGAAAAAAGAGGAAATTACGCGATATGGCTCTTCGACTTGGTGACACCGTTCCCAACTTTACGCAGGATTCGTCCGAGGGAACGATCGATTTTTATGACTGGGCTGGCGATAGCTGGGTCGTGCTGTTCTCACACCCCGCAGACTACACCCCAGTTTGTACGACCGAATTGGGTCAGGTCGCAAAAATCAAGCCCGAATTCGACAAGCGCAACGTTAAAGTAATTGCGCTGAGTGTCGATGATGCAGAATCTCACAAGGGTTGGATTAGCGACATTAATGAAACCCAAGGGTGCAGCGTCAACTATCCGATTTTGGCGGATGGCGACAAGAAGGTTTCGGAACTGTACGACATGATTCATCCGAACTCAGCGACGGGTTCGACGTTGACTGTTCGATCGGTGTTCATCATCGACAACAACAAGAAGTTGCGTTTAACCTTCACGTATCCCGCTAGCACTGGACGGAACTTTGACGAGTTGTTGCGAGTGATTGATTCGCTGCAATTGACCGACAACTACAGCGTTGCGACTCCGGCAAACTGGACAGATGGTGGCGATTGTGTGGTTGTGCCTTCGATTCCAACCGATCAGGCGCGTGAGAAATTCCCGAAAGGTTTGACCGAGGTGAAACCCTACCTCCGGATGACTCCACAACCGAACAAATAAGGTTTCTATTGCTGTGATTTCATTGACTGGGTGGGGCGACTCATCCAGTTTTTTTTGTTTTAGCTCCTTCGGCGGGAATCCCCACGACCATACCGCTCTCGCGGTTGGTGTGGGATGAAAGCCAGGGCGTTTCTGAATTGTGTCCTTAACCGATATGAAGTACCGCTTCATCAGGGCTTGGACACGATGAAGAAACGCCAATCTCTCACCGTTCAAAACAAGCGTGATATAATCAGGGCAAGGGTTTGAGCTAACCGCCGCCCTGAAATCTGAACCACGAAAACTCAAGGTATGGGGTTGCATCCAGTAACAGGCGTTCTGCGTCGCTTTCTGTGGATGCGTAAAACTTTGACAGTACAGAGGTTGAACATACTTTCTAGTACTTGTTCCAGTCTGCGGTAGGGCATTCCGTGGACTTAAATCAAAGCTCAGGTAACGTCCGATGCAATAGCAGGAGTCACTGAGAAGCCTACACCATACCGCAAGGTTGGTGTAGGAGTATGTCACGGCAACCAGGGATATTTGCGAAAATCAGGTTTGCGTTTTTCTAGAAAAGCCTGTTTCCCTTCAGAGCCTTCTTCAGTCATGTAATAGAGCATGGTCGCATTTCCAGCCAGTTCTTGTAATCCAGCTTGTCCGTCACAGTCCGCATTCAGAGCCGCTTTGAGACAGCGAATCGCGATCGGACTTTTTTCTAAAATTTCCTGCGCCCATTGAATCCCTTCTGCTTCAAGTCGATCGACTGGAACTACAGTATTTACTAATCCCATATCTAAAGCTTCTTGGGCGTTGTACTGACGACAGAGATACCAAATTTCACGGGCTTTTTTTTGTCCGACAATCCGAGCCATGTAACTCGCGCCAAATCCACCGTCGAAGCTTCCGACTTTGGGCCCGGTTTGTCCAAAAATTGCGTTATCAGCCGCGATCGTTAAATCACATAGTAGATGCAGAACGTGACCGCCCCCGATCGCATATCCCGCGACGAGTGCAATGATCGCTTTCGGCATCGATCGGATCAATCGCTGTAAGTCCAGAACATTCAATCTCGGAACGCCTGCCTCATCAACATAACCCGCATGACCTCGAACGCTTTGATCGCCACCAGAGCAGAACGCATATTTGCCATCGGTATGAGGTCCTGCACCTGTGAATAAAATGACTCCAATGCGGCTATCTTCACGCGCATTGGCGAACGCATCATAAAGTTCAACGATCGTTTTAGGGCGGAAAGCATTGCGCTTGTGAGGACGATTGATCGCAATTTTGGCGATGCCGTCGGCTTTGTGATAGAGAATGTCTTCGTAGTGTTTTACGCTTGTCCAATCGATTGTCATAGTGAATCTGATATAGCAGTCCTAAATGAGTCGTGAAATGCAGGATTGGTCGTGCCCCCTAGCTCCCAAGTTGGGGGGAACAAGAATCTTAGCCCCCAGAATTGGGGGTTTGGGGGCGTTCTCGGATCTTACAACTCAAATCGGATCGCTTTAGTGAGTTTGCAAAGTGTTTTAGATTCGTTTTGCGCCAGTTGGCATCGGAAGCGCGATCGGTCTTGAGTTCCAGCACTCGAATGCCCGTTTTGGGAAGTGGGTTAATGCGATCGCGCAATTGCTCCCAGGTTTCGATGATTTCATGTTTTACGTCGTATGTTTGACAAAGTTTGGAAAAATCGATGTTCTGAGGAGTCGCAAAGAATTCCTCAAATGGCGGATCGAAAGGTGCGATCGGTAACATGCCAAAAATTCCGCCGCCGTTGTTGTTGATGAGAACGATCGTTAAATGTCCTTGGAAATGCGATCGAATTAAGAATCCATTCGTGTCATGTAACAGCGCTAAATCTCCGGTTAACATCACCGCTTGTTGATGATGTGCGATTCCTAAAGCGGTTGAAAGTGTTCCATCAATTCCGTTTGCGCCTCGATTGAAGAAGGGCTGAATTCTTAAATCTCCAGGCTTCCAGAAAAATTCCGCATCACGCACAGGCATACTACTTGCAATAAATAACGGCGTTTCAGGTGGAAGAAATTGCGACAGAATCCACGCCGTTTTGCCTTCAAATAATGCGGTTTCTTGAACGAATGTTTGATCGATCGTGTGTCGCATTTTCGATTCTGCGTTGAGCCAATCTTTTAGAAAATCAGAGGGTGGCAAAGTTAGAAAAGAACCGAGAGATTCAACCTCGATCGGAATGTGTACTGTCTTGCCATGAATGGGATCAAGACTACGATCGCTCGAATCAATCACAAATTGCAAGGGTTGAATCTTATCTAGCCATAAGCGGACTTCCTTACTGGTCGGCATTTCACCGATTCGTAGAACTACTTCAGGTGCTAATTTCTCAGCAAATTCTTTGTTCCTTAGAATCGTGTCATACGTCGAAATTAGATAAGGATTCAGATTTGAATAATTTCGCAACGGGGAAAGTGCTTCAGCCAAAACGGGCAAAGAGAGCGATCGAGATAATTGCGCGATCGCTTCACAATATCGTTTTGGATCTTTCGGCTGTGCCACTCCTGCAATTATCAAACCTCGTCGCCCATCAAATGAGGAAAATAATCGACTCACCGCAAGTTGTTGATCGATTTCCCAATGTGCAACATCGAAATGATCAAAGAAATCCTGTGGCAATTGATCCGGCATTCCCGATTGTTCAATCGGTGCTAACGGTTCGCGAAACGGTAAATTCAAATGCACCACACCCGGAATCGGATATTGTGTCTGCTGCATTGCATTCATCATTGTCTGGCGCAAATACCGCAGCATTGATAATTCTGTTGAAGGAATCGCAATCTCACTGTAGAAGTTTACATACGAGCCAAATAGTTTTTGTTGATCGATCGCTTGTCCCGCGTTGCAGTTTCTCAACTCAGGTGGGCGATCTGCTGTCAAAATTAACAACGGCACTCGACTTTCACGCGCTTCCACCACGGCAGGAAAAAAGTTTGCTCCAGCCGATCCAGAGGTACAAACTAAAACCACAGGATTATGCGTTTTTCGGGCAATTCCGATCGCGAAAAAAGAAGCCGATCGCTCATCTAGAACGGGAATTGCTTCGATCTCAGGATGACGCGCAAAAGCGACCGTTAACGGGGTCGATCGAGAACCGGGACAAACGATCGCCGTTTTTAAGCCCGATCGCGCCAAGGTTTCGACCAGCACCGAAGCCCAGAGCGTATTGACATTCCGAAAATCTACATTCATTGTCGCGATTCAACAAAAGCTTTGTGTTCAGGCGATCGAATACCTTCCTGAACGGTTTCTAAGACTGCAATCATGTTGTCATTCAACAACGCATTCACATTCAGCCACAAACCTGGAAAAACTATCGATCGAATAATTCCTGTTTCATCGGGTGACATCAATTCATATTCACCTTCGACTAATTGAAACCAATCAATGCGTTTTTCGTAAGAGAGCCAGATGATATACTCCTGTATTCCATTGCGGCGATACACTCGTTTTTTCTGTCCGCTGTCGATCGCTGCACTACTCGCTGCCACTTCAACAACTAATTCCGGTGATCCTTCCAAATAACCATCCGAGGTAATCACAACTCGTCCACCAAATTTTTGTTCAATAAACAGAACTAAATCCGGTTGAGGTTCATTATCCGAATCTAATCGCAACGTCGGAGCATCGCCCAAGCGACATCCAGGAGTAAATGTCCGGTAGATAGTTAACCAGCCGTTAAGATTACTATGCGGTTCAGCATGAAACTCGAAGCGTAAGGGAGAAGCCACGTAAACAATTCCTTCAATCAGTTCAGCTTTTTTGACATGAGGGTCAGCAGCATATCGATGCTCAAACTCTCGACGAGAGAGACGATCGCCACTTTGCAAGGGTGGAACTTTGTTTAAAGGAGTGTTCATACGATGGCATTCAATAAAGCTTTCAGTTTGAGTTGAACTTCAGCGAATTCCTTCTCTGGATCTGATCCTGACACAATTCCCGCGCCTGCGAAGAGTCGAGCATGATTTCCTTGGAGAATTGCCGATCGAATTCCAACTGCAAATTCGCCATTGCCCTGATAATCCATCCAACCGATCGGAGCCGCATACCACGATCGCTCAAACGCTTCAAACGATCGCAGATGTTCACACGCGATCGACTTGGGCGCACCAGCCACGGCGGGAGTCGGATGAAGTTCTGCTACTACGTCGAGTAGATGTAAATCGGATTGAATTGTGGCTCGAATGGGAGTCTGCAAATGTTGAATATTTGGGAGTTGTAGCAATTGGGCAGGTGAAAATTGTGGGGTTAAATTCAGATTTCTTAAGTGTTGCGCGATCGAATCTACAACAACTTGATGTTCGTGTTTTTCTTTTTGACCATTGAGTAAAGTTGCTGCAAGTCGAGCATCTTCGGATCGAGTTTTACCCCGTGGAACTGAGCCAGCTAGAGCTTCTGTGAAT
>JADEXW010000472.1 GCA_015206935.1 Pseudanabaenaceae cyanobacterium LEGE 13415
GCGGCATACAACGTGGATGGCTAATTGATGAATAGAAGGACTGCAATCAACTTCAGCGGATGACTCCCGCTTGCAGTCGTCAAATCTTAACCGTCTTCCGTCACAATGGAAGAGAGTGACGTTATTTCTCTGACCCTTATGTTGAATCGTTTCGTATTGGCGTGTGTTGCGCTGTTGCTGATCTGTATGACGATCGCACAACCCGCCTGGGCAAGTCTTGATGACGATCGCTATGATGGCGAAATCTTTGCGCTGTATGCCGGAAACGGTTCGCTCGTACCGCCGAAAGTGACCTTAGCGGACGCGCTGAATCAGAAAAAACCCGTGTTACTCGTGTTCTATACCGATGACAGTAAGGATTCTAAGCGGTTCTCAAATGTGGTGTCGCAAACTCAGGCGTTTTATGGGCGCGTGATTGATATTCTGCCGATTCGGGTGGATTCGCTTCCAGTAAAAGATAAGTTCGAGCCGACAGAACCGGGCTATTACTATAAAGGCTTTGTGCCGCAGACGGTGATCTTTGATCAGAATGGGAAAGTGCGATTGAACGAAGTCGGATCGATTGCTTATGAAGCGATCGATGATGAGTTCCGTAAGATTTTTGATTTATTACCGCGATCGGAGTCGGTGGTTCTCAAGCGTCGTCCAGTAAATGAAATTAATGCTGAACTGGTTCCGCAAACAAAACCTTAAGAATCACGTTGAGAAATTTCGCGCTCTCGAAATTCCCCGCTAAGATTTCGAGTAGGACACCTAGCCCCAATTCCTGAGATGCTGCAAATCTATAGGACTGAGGAACTGATTCAAATTCTGTCGCAAGAGCGGCAAGCCTGCATGAATGGGCAACGCTTGAATCTTGCTGCAATGCCGTCTGGGATTAATCCATTGCTCGATCGTTTTGTGAATTCGGACGGGATTCAGCGATTTACGGCTTATCGGGATTTTCGGAGCGCGATTCATCAATATCAAATTGAACATGAAGTTTCGGGTCTGGTTTGGACTCCGCTGAATCTTCAAGGAAAGACATTTTGCTGCCCGAAAATCCACGAACAGCTAATTAGTTTGCCGTCAGATTTAGCGATTTTGAAAACGGAAAAAAATACGATCGTGGAATTTTGGCGGTCGATTACGATCGGCTTCGAGTTCTACCTCAGCATGAATAGCGGTAAGCTGCATCAATTAATTACTGAAGATGATATTGAGCGGATTTTACAGCGATCGGAATGGGCAGCCCTGAGCCATCAAGGAAAAGGGGACGCGATCGAAATCATTCTGCAATTGGGTTGGGGTAAACCAGAAGAAGCCGTTTACCGTCGAGGATTTCCAGAGTCAGGTAGTGAATACATCCATGCAGTTCGACCGGGACGAATGCCGATCGGGTAATGGCGCGATTTTTGATGCGAGTGGCAACTATCGGTATGCACTGTGGCGAAGTTGGAATGATTTGCCGCGTGTTGGATTTGTCATGCTCAACCCCAATCAAGCCGATGCCGAATTGAATGATCCCACGATTCGACGCTGTATCGGGTTTGCGTCATCTTGGGGATTTGGCGGCTTAGAAGTGGTGAATTTATTCGCGTATCGAGCGAAAACACCGCAGTTGTTAAAACAGGCAGCAGAGCCAATTGGAGCCGAGAACGATCGATATTTACTAACCCTTGCTGAACGGGTGGATCTAATTATTTTGGCATGGGGAAATTGGGGCGGATTGTGGAAACGCGATCGCGAAGTCTTGCCGTTTTTCTATACAGAGAAAGTGTATACCTTGGGCGTAACGAAATTAGGACATCCAAAACATCCTTTATATTTGCGGCGAGATAGCGATCGAGTTCAGTGGGTAGAACAAAGCCACAAGTAAGACAATAATAAATGTTACTTAAATCGTAAATTTCCTAGAATTTTCTATCATGAGCAATTCAGTACCCAGGTAACTTAGACAGCAAAGATGCCGTTTATATTGATGCAAACTTGGAACATCCACTGCTCTAGAATAAATTGAGTTAGGAGGCGGTGAGTTCAGACAATTTGCATTAGAATGATATGCACTGATGAACTTGAATGTCTACGTATTCCGCTCGACTGAGGTAGATTTTCTGCTAACACTTTGAAGGCAGTTTGGTTGATCTACCGAAGTTACATTTCGTACCCTTGTGTTAATTTCTTTTTCTATTTGTGTCGATCAGCACTTTAGTCAAAATCCTGATTCAGCATAATAATGAACCTTGTTCCTGAAATAAATCGAGTAAACCGTGGTCATTCAATTTCCAATATTATCAGCCTTGCCATCACGATCTTCTACACAGGTGAGTGAATCAAAAATGGTAGGTGAAAAAATTGCCATTGTTGAAGATGAAGGGGTCGTCGCGCTGAGTTTACGATCGCGCTTAGAAGCTGCGAATTATTCTGTCACCGGGATTGCTGATTCTGCCCATTCTGCTTTGTCTCTAGTTGCAAATACAACACCGGATTTAGTCCTAATGGATGTGGGGCTAAAAGGTGAGCAAAACGGGATTGAAATTGCTCACACGATTCGCGATCGCTGGCAGATTCCAGTAATTTTTTTAACAGGTTATTCTGATCCAGAATGGATTCATTCGGCTCAACAAACCGATCTATTTGGATATTTAATTAAACCAATTGATCCCATTGAACTTCAAAGTGCAATTCAAATCGCGCTGCAAAAACATCACCATCAACAGCACTTAGAACAACAGATCAAAAAGCAATCTCAAGAACTTGCAGTGATTCAAGCTCGATTGCACCATGAAATTGCAGAGCGACAACGGACAGAATCGCAGATTGATCAAACTTTGGAAGAATTACACGAACTGAAATCGCGCTTTGTTACAACGGCATCGCACGAATTTAGAACGCCTTTATCGATCATTCTGACTTCGACCGAACTATTAGAGCGAATGGGGGCGGATTGCCCTGAAGATCGTCGATCGCGTTATTTCCAAAAAATTCGCGATGCTGTTCGATCAATGACGACGATTTTGACGAATGCTCTAACGCTGCGGAGAATAGGCGAAGATGAAATCACACCTCAGCCGAACTCATTTGATTTACATCGATTTTGTACTAGCCTCGTTTCCGATCTTCAGCCACACGATCGCATTCAATTTCAATTCCTTGGAAACGATCAGCAAGTCAATCTTGACCCCGAATTGTTGAGCTTGATTGTGAATCATTTGGTTAGCAATGCGCTCAAATTCTCCAAACAGTCAATTGATTTAGAAATTCATTCTGATCGTCGGCGCATTTTGATTATGGTGAGCGATCGCGGATTAGGCATTCCCGAAGAAGACCTGCCAATGATTTTCGAGCCATTTCATCGAGCCAAAAATGTTGATACGATTTCTGGAGGTGGCTTAGGATTATCGATCGTTAAACAATGCGTCGAACTTCAGAATGGGACGATCGCGGTTCAAAGCGAATTAGGACAAGGCACGATCGTCCGAGTGGAATTACCGATCAACGCGAGATCCTAAATTAGAATGGGGAATGCACAATTTCCTATTTGACTCATGACAGTTCGCGTTCGCATTGCACCCAGTCCAACTGGAAATCTCCACATCGGAACGGCAAGAACTGCGGTTTTCAACTGGCTGTTTGCCCGTCATCACGGTGGACAATTTATTCTTCGCATCGAAGACACCGATTTAGAGCGATCGAAGCCCGAATACACTCAAAACATTTTCGAGGGATTGACCTGGCTGGGTTTGAATTGGGACGAAGAACCCGTCTATCAAACGGCTCGGATGGAGTTGTATCGCGAAAAAATTAAGCAACTTCTGGATAAAGGACTTGCTTATCGCGCTTACGATACCCCTGAAGAACTGGATGCGATGCGGGAAGCTCAGAAAGCGAGAAATGAAGCACCCCGCTATGATAATCGCCACCGTAATTTGACTCCCGAACAAGAAGCGGCTTTCTTGGCTGAAGGTCGCAAGCCTGTGATTCGGTTCAAAATTGAGGACGATCGAGAAATTTCTTGGACGGATCTCGTGCG
Source organism: Pseudanabaenaceae cyanobacterium LEGE 13415 (assembly GCA_015206935.1). Taxonomy (GTDB): domain Bacteria; phylum Cyanobacteriota; class Cyanobacteriia; order Leptolyngbyales; family Leptolyngbyaceae; genus Leptolyngbya. Next base: position 4,013 of record JADEXW010000472.1, read on the forward strand.
CGGAACCGTGACTTGGAAAGGGCGTGATCTGGGTGGCGATATGGTGATTGCACGTGCGGCAGAAGGCGAAGACATCGGGCAACCGCTCTATAACTTCGTCGTAGTGGTTGACGATATCGATATGCAAATCAGTCATGTGATTCGGGGTGAGGATCACATCGGTAACACGCCAAAGCAAATTCTTCTTTATGAAGCTTTGGGTGCGAAGTTGCCAGAATTTGGACATACCCCGCTGATCCTAAATCAAGCAGGCGCGAAACTGTCGAAGCGAGATGGCGTAACTTCAATTTCTGACTTTAAGCACATGGGCTACACCGCAGAAGCGATCGCGAATTATATGACGCTTCTCGGTTGGTCGCCGCCTGAACCGATGACTGAGATTTTCACGCTGTCAGAGGCGGCTGAGAAATTTGGCTTCGATCGTGTAAATAAAGCGGGAGCAAAATTCGACTGGGATAAGTTGAACTGGCTCAACGGTCAGTATATCCACGCAATGCCGATTCCTGAAGTAACGGATTTACTGATCCCGGTTTGGAAATCAGCCGGGTATGTCTTGGATG
>JADEXW010000473.1 GCA_015206935.1 Pseudanabaenaceae cyanobacterium LEGE 13415
GCTCTCACAGACTTAATTGAAATCAATTGATAGTTCAGCAATTGAAATATTCATTCAAATCAGGTAGCCATACATTCAACTTAGAAAGTTTGGTGGTGTTAAAATTGCTATCTTAACGATTTGAAATATTAAACATTGTTCTTTATAGAACTACTTTTCTAAGGAAATTCTAGGGAATGCAGATTTCAAAAAGGGGGCGAAAAAGCATCGGATTGATTGACCGTGGGAGATAACCAGCTTTATCTACGCAATGCTTAGATTGCATTGAAAGTTGAATTTATACCAGCAAATATAACGAGAAGCTCGATCGCATCGTTATTTCGGTATATCGCTTTTGAAGCATCTTCTGTAAACTGGACTTGTAATTTGAAAGGTCTATCTCAGAGTTGCAACAGGTGAAGCGGATTCACCGAATCAGGCATATACAAAAGGGCTATGTCCATATTGTTTCTCGACAGTGCCAGTTCCGATTGCCCAAATTGCATAAGGAATTGCTAGCGGTAGAGAATCGCGATCGATTGCGAAAAAGGTAATTGAGCGAATGCACTCCCTTGAGTACGGTTATCAATTTTGCTGTGCTTGAACGATTTAGCGATCGCAATAAAAGCACAAGTCCCATCGTTCGCAATCGTTTGAATGAACGTTGTAGCTTGATCACTTAATGTCCGGAAGGTAACAACAATGACGGAAACGACTCAGAGCAGCTTTAGTTCAGAAGCATTAATCAATGCGAGTGCAACGGGAATTGAATTTTGCAATATCACTGACAAGCACCAATATGCAAGTCAACAGCGATACCAAGAACTTGCAGAAGCATTGCCCCAATTGGTTTGGACGGCTGACTCAGCGTTGCAAATTGAATACGCCAATCAACAATGGCACGACTTCACAGGATTAACGATCGAGCAAGCACGAGACTTTGATCAACTTCGTCCACTTCTACCGCCAGAGGACTGGGATCGCCTATTCGAGCAGTGGGCGATCGCTGCGGAAACTAAAACCTCGTTCAAAATAGAGGGCGGGTTCAAAAACGCTGCTACGGGCATTTTTCACACCTTTCTGGTCTACATTGTTCCAATTCAGGATGAACATGGACAGATTGTGCGATGGCATGGCACTTGTACAGATATCACCGATCTCAAACGAACTCAAACCGCTTTCGCTCAAAGTGAAGAACGATTGAAACTGGCACTCGAAGCAACAGGCGCAGCGGTGTGGGATTGGAATTGCATCACGGGCGAAGCCTGGACATCCGAGGAGTACCACAACATCTTTGGAATTCCGCCTGGAAGTAAGCCTTTGAACTATGACACTTGGCTCAATGAGTTTGTGCATCCTGACGATCGCGCCTGGGTGAAAGAAGTCATGCAACAAGTTCTGATTCAGCGACAGCCAGAATTCTCGATCGAGTATCGCATTCTGCATCCGGAGGGTGTCCGCTGGGTCGTCAGTCAGGGGAAAACCGTTTACAACACCAACGGTGAGCCGATTCGGGCAGTCGGAACGGTGCTAAATATTACTGCACGCAAGCAGATAGAAAAGGAACGGGAGCAGCTTCTACAAGACGAGCAGACTTTGCGAGAATTAGCCGAAAGAGCCAATTGTATCAAAGATGAATTCTTAGCGGTCGTGTCACACGAACTTAGAACGCCGCTGACTCCGATTCTCGGCTGGGTACAACTGCTGCGCGAAGGCAGACTCAAACCCGAACAAGTCGCGAAAACGCTTGCCACGATCGAACATAGCGCCAAACAACTCGCACAAATGATCGATGATCTGCTCGATGTTCCTCGAATTTTGCGAAACAAGCTCACGCTAACGATGCACCCGTTAAATCCGACTCCAATCGTGGCGAACGCGATCGAAACCGTCCGCCTGAGCGCAGAAGCAAAAAGCATTCAGCTTGAATCCTTTCTAACCTCCGATGTCGCTCAAGTGATGGGCGATGCGGGGCGACTTCAGCAAGTCGTGTGTAATCTATTAACGAATGCGATTAAGTTCACACCCAGACATGGAAGGGTTGAGGTCTACTTAGAGCAGGTGGATCGATTGGTTCAAATTCAAGTAAAGGATACGGGTAAAGGGATTCATCCCAACTTCTTGCCGCATCTCTTTGAAGCGTTTCAACAAGAAGACCGGACGACGACCCGCAACTTTGGCGGACTCGGACTGGGACTCGCGATCGTGCGTCAACTCGTGAAGCTCCACGGCGGCACTGTCAATGCTGAAAGCTTAGGCGAAGGACACGGTGCGACGTTTACGGTACAACTCCCGATCGCTCAATCACACGCTATGCAGACAGAAGACCCAGTCAGCGACCTTCAAGCAGTAGATTTAAGCGGAGTTCGGATTCTGGTCGTAGATGATGTGCCAGATTCGCGAGACTATATCGCTTTTGTGTTAGAACAAGCTGGAGCAAGTTTAGCAACTGCTGGATCGGCTCAAGAAGCTTTAGCAAGATGGTCACAAGTGAATCCGAACTTGTTAATCAGTGACATTGGAATGCCAGAGACAGATGGCTATCAATTGTTACAGCACATTCGTTCTCACGTTGCAGAGTTTCAGATGATTCCTGCGGGAGCTTCGCTGTTGCCAAAGGCGATCGCACTGACTGCTTATGCTTCTGAGGTCGATCAGCAACAAGTTTTAGATGCGGGTTTTCAGCGACATTTAGCAAAGCCGATCGATCCAGTCACTCTTGTTAGAACAGTTGCACAATTAATTGCATAGTCTACTATTTCTAAAGGTGTAGTGAGCAATTGTTGAAGTTTGCTAACTTAACACTGATTCAGCACATCCTTAACCAATAGTTCTTTAACCCAAACCTGAGTCACAACGAGCAGGGGCAATGCAAGAAACAAGCCTAAAAAGCCAAAGGGAGTAAAGAGACTTGCTTTTGTATGATTAGAGGCGTAAGGACATTGCTTTCAAGTCGTTGAATTGCAATGTGTGCGATCAAAACTGCGATCGCGAAGGCAGTGGTATATCTGCAATGTCCCTGTTAGACTACGAGACTGCTCGGAAACATACGTCTACGCCGCAGGAAACAACAGCACAGCCACACAACTCCATTCAAGTTTCACCTATAGTGTATTAAGTATGGCTGCTTATGCGTTTGATAGTACGAAAGCAGAACTTTAATTTTTCGTGTGTCATTCCTCGTTAAGCGATAGTTTCTGAGTCGGTTTCTGTCGATCGATAGAGACAGCTTTGATCTGGAACCTAGTAAGATCCACAAGATTGATCAAAGGCAACGCGAAACAATTTAGGATAAGCGATAGATGATCAATGAAACTTTCAGCCAGCTTTGGCAGCAGTTCGGAGACATTCTAGTGCTGCGTCCCGAAGCGTTCGAGCAACTTAACACGCTGCCAAATGGCTCGACCGTAGCAGTGATGATGGTTTTAGCAGCGGGTCTGTCTCAAACGGTAGCTCAGAGCATAATTCTGTTCGCCAATCGAGTGAAGCCGCTCCGCTTTGTATTGACGCTGATCATTGGCGTGATTCTCTTTGTATTTGGTTATTTCTTTCTGGTTCTAAGTACTTGGATCATTAGCTTTGCTCCTTTTACGATCGAAGCTCCATTTACAGTTGTGCAACGCACTCTAGGGGCGAGCTATGCGCCCCTGATTTTTAGTGTGTTTGGAGCGATGCCCTATTTTGGTCAACCGATTCTATCCGTGTTGTCGTTCTGGCACTTACTCGCGATCGTCGTTGGATTTGCCTCTGCAACTCAGGCAACCCTATGGCAAGCGTTTGGCACTGTGGGATTAGGATGGCTGATGCTCTGGGTGTTGCAACATACGATTGGGCAACCGATCGCAAATTTAGGCTATTGGATTGTTTGTAAAGTGGCAGGCGTTGAGCTAGTGGTTAAACGGCGATCTTTTTTAAGACGATTGCAGCAAAATCTTCGCGCTTTTCCGATTCGGGATCAGTCCCCTGCACAGATAGCAGCCACCGGAAATTCTGTTCAATCTTCGGTCGGAGAACTAGATAACATCAAGCCTTCGCTGAGTGTATTAGAACCTGCTGCAATTTTTCAGACTGATGCTGTCACTTCAGCACCTTCTAAAGTTCCAAGTCGATTTGCAGCGATCGCGGTTCAAGGAGGGAGCTATCTCAGTTTGATTGGAGTCACACTGACCGCGATCGTGCTACTTTCGCCAATTCGCGCCCTGTTCGCTGGGGTTGAGCAGGCTGGAAATCTCTCTCAATTGATTACAAATTTGGTTTGGATTGGGATCATTGCGATCGTGGCAGCGGTGTTATTGGCTCCGTGGGAAACATTGGGCTGGTGGGCTGGTTGGTATGACGATCGTTTAGAGCCAGTTTCTGATTCCGATCCGCAGGCTTCCACTCAAAACACAATTAGTCGCTATGTGAGTCGCTATGTGGTGTATCTCGATGGTGTTGGACAGTCCACGCTCGATTATTTGTCCGATAGCCAAGCGTTTGTCGATGCTTTAGAACGTGACCTGCCACAGGACATCAAAGTGATCAAGGGAATTATGCCTTATTCGGTTCGGAATAACCCTTTGACTGGAAATCGTCCACTGGCTTTTCT
>JADEXW010000474.1 GCA_015206935.1 Pseudanabaenaceae cyanobacterium LEGE 13415
TTAAGTCTGTGAGAGCTAATTAAAGCTTGATACCCAAGTTTCAATTATCTGAAATTGCGTTCCAAACAGTTGAGAATCCGAGAAAGCAATTTTGCGTCAGACATTGATTTACTTACACAATCGTTTGCCCCTGCTAAGACCATCTGGTGAAGGGTTTCAACATCCGTGTGAATTGTGAAAAATAACACCGGGAGATGAGACCAGCGCGGATCGCTCCGAATGACTCGACAAAGTTCGATACTGCTCAAATGACGCATTTCGACATCTAAAATCAGTAAATCTGGGGTGCGATCATGCAGAGCTTGCCAAAATTTCTCCAGTGATTCAAGTGTAGTGAGCTTTAATGTTGAAGCTGCTAATCGCGATCGCATTCGGTGTAGAACGTGCGAATCATCGCCTAGCATAACAATTTCTGCTTCAGTCCAATCTTTTTTTAGCAGTTCAGCTATCTCTTTGAAGATGACAGCAGGCGATAAATCTTTGTGTAAAAAGCGATCGACACCGCGTCTCACGATTTCAAGTCGATCGAGTAACAATTCTCGCTCAGTCCACACGAGAACGGTTAACGGTTGCTCGGAGAGCGCTGATAGTAGTGTTAAGCTATCTTGAAAACTGGGGAGGCTATCGAGGTCAAGCAGAACAGCATCAGGATTCTGCGCCGCGATCGTGCTGAGAATTTGGTGAATCTCAACCTTCTCTGGAAAAGAAAGGTGTTTGGCTTGCAGTGGATAATTCTCTGCTTCTTTTAGTAAAGAGTGAACTGAATTCAGATCATCACTCAACATCAGTAATAGAGGATTCGCTACAGAGTATTCGATCGTCGAAGACAGATCGCAACTTTGCCTTAATTCTGCCATCAGCTTGAGTAACGATCGAACTTGGTTCACAGTAGGTTGAGTGTTTAGCTTTTGCTCGATCGCTTTTGCAAGTTGAGAGCCTTTTGGAAAACCAAAGCCGCCTAATACTCCTGCTAACTTGTGCGCCTCGTGTTCTGCTTGCTGGCGGAGTTTCTCGCAAGAGTGACTTCGCTGAAGTTGAGAAATCGTTTGCTCTAGAATGGTTAGACGATCGCTCAGTTTCGCTTTGAAGTTTTCTTTTGCTTTTTGAATGGCTAAATTCGTTTGCTGCTCGATCCAACTGGTTTCGAGAGTTTGAGCGGTTTGTTCTTCGAGCGATTTCAAGCGGTAGCCTAGTCCGTAAACCGTCTCAATAATGTCTGCGGGTGCGCCTGCTAAGTTCAATTTCTGCCGCAAGGTTTTAATGTAGGATTTGATTGTTGCTTCTTGCGGGGGATCATCTAGATTCCAGAGATGATCGACGATCGCGCCTCGACTAAAGGTGCGATTATGATGACGTAAAAATAGCTCTAACAAACGATATTCTGTTGAAGTCAACTGAACCGGACATTGTTCATACGTCACCTCACATGAGCTAGGATTAAGGCATAAATTGCCCCATTCAAGGATGGGGGATGCAGAACTACTACCCCGACGAAGTAATGCTCGGATGCGAGCCATCAATTCTGCAAAATCAAACGGTTTGATTAAGTAATCATCGGCTCCAGCATCTAAGCCCAAAACTTTATCAGTTGCATTATCTTTTGCGGTAAGTAAAAGAATGGGTGCTTGAGATCCTGCTTGACGCAATTGGCGACACACACTGATTCCATCGAGTTTCGGCAACATGACATCAAGCAAAATCAGGTCGTAATTGACATGCGTTGCACATTGCCTTCCCATCTCACCATCGGTTGCAATGTTAATCAGATACTGCTGCTTTGTCAGTACATCCGCGATCGCTTTCACCATGTCATCGTCATCATCGACTAGCAGAATTTTCATAGATGCCGCTCCTGTAGAAAGACTGTGCTTTGCCTATAGTTCAACTTATCTGAGCAGTAATAAGAGAGCGTACTTGTCCTGTGTACGCGATCGTCAATGGTTACGATGACCGCAGCACGAATGTTCAAATATGCTCTACACTTCACATAAATCGTTCTACCAGAGTCTTACAACCGCCAAAAGTGAAACATCGCAACAAATCTATCTTAAGTTGTGTGCTTATCGAGGCATTAAAATTCTAGATAGAGAGTTTATACCTCCGCAGAAGTAGTTTGAAGCGATCGCTGCTGTTTTCCACCAGATTTCCACGCTTGCTTCTTATCGTTCAAGTTGTACTGTCCTGAGTCGAGGCTTTTTGAAGCGTGAGCAATTCGCATCAGAAGCCTCTTTCACAAAAAGAGAAAATAAACGTTTTGCATCTCAACGATTGTAAATTTTCGGCTTTCATTGCTTGAAACGCGATTGATTTGCATTCCTCAACTGACGAAACAACAAATTGAAAGTCTTCCCGATTTAGCTGGAGAGCTAGGAACGGAAGCAAGCTATGAAGAGCGGATTAGTCTGCGGTTCTTTGCTCACGACTGTTAACTGTAACTTGCATCGTGTTATTAATTCCAATCTTATCGACTTGCTGTTGTATCTGATTTGCGTTTTCAATTGGATTGCCAGCATGAATGGCAATCACATCTCCTGCACGGAGTCCCGCTCCCTTGTGCCCCTTGAATAATCGCTGTATTCACCCCAACGACTTGCCCCGCTGCATTCAATAATGCTCCCTCAGAGTTTCCTAGATTGATCGCAGCATCAGTTTGTAGAAAATTGACTCGTTTATCTGGGATGCCAATTTCTGCGACGGATCGATCTGTAGCGCTGATCACGCCTTGAGTAACTGTATTGCTCAAACCCAATGGATTGCCGATCGCGATCGAGAGTGCATTTAATCTCCTTGCGCTTCTTCAAGGTCTAATAAACTCACAATGACACCCGCGATCAGCACTGATAAAAAGATGCCGAACACTCTTTTAATTTACTTCCACAGGCATAGATCTCTCTAAATACGACTGACGAATCAGGCTAGGATTGTTTTTGATCAAAGAGCGAAGTGAGATCGCATGGTTAGCCCGGTAAACACATCGATCTTCACACACTGGAGTAGTATCAAAGAGTGGCATCTCCTGATAACAGTGCATACAGTACCAGTAAATGCGAGATGCTGAATCTTCTTTGTGCCACCGAATATGCCGTAGTAATGCTGCACCACAGCAGCAACAAGCTTTCATAATCACCTTCTCATGTAGATCGATTGAACAAAATGATTGCTGTTACACTTATCTCTGTGCATTAATAAAAGGCTGTGCCCAATAGTTTTGGACATCTGGAAAGTTTGCTTCTGCTGTTTGAGCGATGCTTTGGATTGATATCGAAGATAAAAATGCCGCTGAACCTGTTGTGAGTCCAACTGCAAGCAGCGTCTTGCTTTTAACCAGATGACTAAAGTTAAACATGGCAATCCCGCTTAATCGCTTTTATGGATGCCTTAACCATAAGAAGCAAAGGTGGAAAAGCCGTGGAAAAACATCGATCGACGCGGATGTTCTACCCAAAGATGTGGAAAATAGATCTCCTTGTGTGAATGCCTGGGCGAATAGAATTCTCGGCTGTACAAAACGGAACGCGCCGCTTCGCTTGTAGTCCAGCCTATTCCGAATCTTCACTCAACAACAGCATCACTTGCTTAACCAGGTCGCGTGCATTAAAGGGTTTGTTGATCCGACCCTGAACATTTAGCTCAATCAGTTGGCTCTGTTGAAGAGATTGTCCTTTCGCTGTTAGCAAAATAACCGGAATGTTCTGAGTTGTCGCATCCGCTCTTAACTGCTGCAAAGTGGTCAGTCCATCCATCCCCGGCATCATCACATCTAAAAGAATTGCACCCGGTCGATCGGTTTTGGCTTTTAGAAGTCCTGCTTGACCGGAATCAGCGCTCAACACCTGCCAGCCTCCTATCAGTTCTAGACAGGTCTGAACGAGATTTCGGATATCATCATCATCATCAATGACTAGAATTCGTTTAATGTTCATTCAATTGTTTTCCTCGATCGATTTCTTAAAATGAAGACAAATTCTTGATTGAAAAGATTCAATCTTTAGTTTCACAATACTAGTTTCACAATACTATGTCATGCGTTTTACAGTGCCAAGCTTCATACGGATAGCTCAACGCAATTCATTACAGCGTTATAGTGTTGCGATTTTGTCTCCGATCGCGGCATTGTTGCTAACTCGCCTACTATGGTGGCAGATTCAACCAACCCTCTATCCGTTTTTTCTAGCAGCGGTGATAGTCTCCTCCTGGTATGGCAGATTACGAGCAGGACTCATCTCCACAGTTCTCAGTGTCTTGCTGAGTGAATTGCTATTTTCACGCACTGTTTATTCGTTAGGTGGAAGTTTTAGTAATGCTGGAAGAATTATCTACTTCGTGCTAGTCGCGCTCTTAGTCTGTTCCTTAGATGCAAGAGCGCGATCGTTGCAGCGACGGACAGAGTTACACGCTCTCGAAGCCGAACGCAATCACGCGCTCTTGCAGCAAAATATGACTGCTGCGAAACGCCTTGAAGCGGAACGAATTCAACTCCTCGAACGAGAACAAGCAGCGCGAGCAGAAGCCGAGGAAGCCAATCGCGCGAAAGATGAATTTCTTGCAGCGGTCTCACACGAACTC
>JADEXW010000076.1 GCA_015206935.1 Pseudanabaenaceae cyanobacterium LEGE 13415
GTTACGTATCTGTTAGGCAGTAACAGTCAAGAAGCTCCAGGAAAAATTGTGATTCTCGATCCGGCTCGATTAGAAGTTGCTGAAGTGACCGCAGAACAAGGAACTGCGAGAACAGGAGCAAGTACGGATTTTTCGCGTCTGACTCCGCTACCGAGAGGTACGAGAGCGACAATCACGGCTCGCGAAGGTGATTGGGTGCGGCTCGATTATGGCGGATGGATTCGATCGAGCGAAGTCAAAATCGTCCCAGGAGCAACGCCAGTTCGATCGATGATTCGTGGGATTACATCTCGGAGATCAAAAGATTGGACAGAAGTATTATTTCCATTGCAAACACCAGTTCCAATCACCGTACAACAGGATCAGAATCGATTTATTCTCACGCTCTATAATACAACTGCACAAACAGATACGATTCGATTAAGTGATGATCCAGTCATTTCTAGATTAGATTGGGAACAAGTCGAGTCAGGAAAGATCGAATATCGATTTAATCTAAAATCGGATCAACAGTGGGGTTATAAGCTGAGATATGAAGGAACAACACTTGTTTTATCGCTAAAGCATCCACCTCGAACTAAATCAAAATCACTGTCAGGAATCAAAATTTTAATTGATCCGGGACATGGTGGATCTGAAGATCTTGGATCAAGAGGCGGAACCGGATACCCAGAAAAAGAAGTTGCGCTCATTACTAGCAAAAATCTGCGGGATGAATTGATCAAACGCGGTGCAACGGTTGTGATGACTCGTGAAGCGGATATCGATTTAGGTCTAGCTGAACGAGTTAAGAAGATTAATGAAACGGAACCAGCGATCGCGCTTTCGGTTCACTACAATGCGCTTCCGGATGATGGCGATGCGATCAATACGAAAGGTGTTGCAACCTTCTGGTATCAAACGCAGGCGCATGATCTGGCGTTGTTTCTGCATAATTACTTAGTGAAAAAGCTCGATCGACCTTCGTATGGCGTGTATTGGAATAATCTCGCGCTCACTCGTCCCACGACGGCTCCAACGGTTTTATTAGAGTTGGGCTTTATGATTAATCCAGTTGAATTCGAGTGGATTACCAATCCGCAGGAACAAAAGAAACTCGCCGTAGTCCTGGCAGATGGAGTCACTGAATGGTTTTCACAAGCTCGATAAAGCTTTTGTAAATCTTAAGAAGAGCAACCTACTAGAAGTTTTTCGGATGCTAACTTAGAGGGAATGTGTTAGATGCGACAGGGCTAGGGTTAGATCGTGAGTAAGCGAATGAGTCTCGTTTTAGCTGTTTTGTTATGTTTGCCGCTTGGTTTGCTCATTGCGAAGAAGCTTCAAGCCCGAACTCCTGGGGTTGTCTCAGCTTGTCCTGAGCAAGCATTAGAGCAAATCGCAAATTCGGCAAATGTTGTTTATCCGGAGAAAGTTGTGGTTGAACCTTGGCAGGGAAGACACAACGTTTTTGCAACTTTCAAAGTTCCAGACGGGTATAAAGCAACTGATATTGTTGTTGTCACGGTTGCAGGATCGCATCCCTACTGTGGCATTGTGATGCCTTATTCGCCTTCTGGAACGTCGATCGATCAACGGGTTTTTGGTTGGTTCAGAACTCGGACTGCTCTATGGCTCATGACCAAAGGACAGTTGAGCCAATTAGAGCAACCTACAAATTGGAAGTTAGTTGTGATTAAAAACTCTTGAGGGCAACTACTTCAATCGATCGATTAAGTGATCTCCTACCCGCAGTGCATTCGCAATCACGGTAAGGGCTGGACTCACACTTGCACTGGATGGAAAGAAACTACTATCCACCACATAGAGGTTATCGACTTCATGAGCGCGACAGTTGAGATCCAACACTGAAGTCTGGGGATCTTCTCCAAAGCGACAAGTTCCACACTGATGCGCCACCACTTGAATCGGCATATTACTACGGGGATGTGCAACTCGATTGAACATTCCTGGATGCAGCGATTCAACTTGTTTTAGAGCATCAATCCAGCGATACACTAATCGATCGTGGGCTTCTCCATTGCTCACTTTGTAATCGATGTGCAATTTATCGCCCACCAATCGAATGCGATTCTCTGGATTCGGTAAGTCTTCAGTTTGCAGCCACCAACCCAGCGATCGAGTAGCTAACTGTCGAATTCCCACACCGGGCAACAGTCGCGAAATCGGCGAAAACACAGGAGGCGCTTCAGAGAAAATTACATCTCGCAGAATGCCACCAGAGTTTTGCACATGACCCATCGGATAGCGATAGTCTTTGTCACCCCAATAGAAATCATTCACGCTAACCGTTCGCTGAAACATTGCAGAGTTTGGATCGGCAGTGAGTTGAATCACGACCGATAACTGTTGTTTCATTAAATTGCGACCGACGAGATCGGACTGGTTTGCAATACCTTTTGGATGCTTTTCATTTTGCGATCGCAACAATAGTGCAGCAGAGTTAATCGCTCCACAAGACAGAACAACAATGTCACCGAGAAATAGATAAGACTGATCACCAATTTTGGCTTGAACCGCTTTAATGGTGTTACCTGAAGGATTGGTGTATAGACAAACAACATGAGCCGAAGTCTTCAGGGTGACATTCTCGTATTTGAGCGCAGGACTAATCCCACTATCTTCTGAATCAGTTCTACCTTGCTCATTGATCCCGATCGGTAGATAAGCTGGATGTAGCTCTTGTTTAGAGAGTCCATCGACAACTATTTGAATGTGCGACTCATGTTCTACTGGAGCAAAGGGGTAGTCTTCGCTGTGAGTCGGTTCAGTCGGATCATCTCCCAGCTTGCCGTGAACTTGATAGAGCTTTTCGGCTTCAGTGTAGTAAGGCTCGAAATCAGAGTACTTTAAGCCCCAAGCGGGAGAAACGCCGTTTTGATGTTGAACTGATTCAAAATCTCGATCGCGTAATCGCATCAAAACGCCGCTATAAATCTTCGTATTGCCGCCGACACAATAGCTAGTTTGAGGAGAAAAGGGTTCTCCGTTCTCGTCGTACCATTGCTCCGGGGCGTGAAACCTTTCTTTTTTAAATAGTTCAATATCCTGCACTTCTGAGCTTTCTCGCAGTGAAAAAAGCCCCCGTTCTAAAATTAATATCTTCTTCCCAGTTGGAGCAAGCTTACGCGCCAGAGTTCCGCCTCCTGCGCCTGTTCCGACAATAATCACATCATAGTATTGATCATCAACAATCATGGGATTGCTCCTACTGCCAAACGTAGATTAAAACGTACAAGATAATCCAAATCACATCCACAAAGTGCCAGAACAATGAAGTCGCTTCTACTCCGAAGGAACCACTGTCATAGTTACCCGGAATAAACGATCGACCTAACATCACAACTTGCAGCAAGATTCCTGTAAGAACGTGCAAACCGTGAAATCCCGTTAACAAATAGAACAATCCACCAAAAACACCGGAAGTAAATCCAAAGCTCAAATTGCTCCATTCAACGGCTTGACCAAAAAGGAAGTAACCACCCATCGCCATTGTTGCAAGCAGAAACACTCGAAAGCCCCAGAGCTTTTTATCGTGCAAATAACGTTCAGCAACATAGATTACAAAGCTACTGGACACAAGCACGATCGTATTAATCAGCGGCTCTCTGGTTTCTAAATGGTCAACTCCCGGTGGATACCAATCCGCATTATTCGTTTTGAAAACGCTGTAACCGACAAAGAAGCTTAGGAAGATTACACTCTCAGAGAGCAAGAACACAATAAAGCCAAACTTACTATTTTCGGCGGCTTCATGTGCCTGATCTTCCCGGATACTAGACTCGATTGATTGTGCGATCGATCGTTCTGCGGTCATGTTGTAACTCCATCAGCGGGGACAATTTCAGACTGATTTTCGATCAACGGTTGATTCTTGCCGTACTGATAAGGGGGCGAAATGACAACTGGAATTTCTTCAAAGTTCTCAACTGGAGGCGGCGAAGTTGTGAACCACTCAAGCCCGATCGCTCTCCAAGGGTTGTTCGGTGCTTTTTCACCTTGAATCCAAGAACTCACCACATTGAGAATGAACGGTAGCACTGAAATGCCCAGCAAAAAGCCTCCCAAGCTTGCTAACACATTCCAAAATGCAAACTCTGGATCATAAGAAGCAACTCGTCTTGGCATTCCCATCAAACCAGAAAAGTGCATCGGAAAAAAGCAAAGTGTTGTACCAATAAAAGTCAATGCAAAGTGAAGTTTTCCAAGTCCTTCATAGTACATGCGCCCCGTCATTTTCGGGAACCAGTGATAGAGTGCGGCATAAATCCCAAAGACGATCGTGCCGTAAATCACATAATGAAAATGAGCAACGATAAAATAAGTATTGTTGACGTGAATATCGATCGGCACTGATCCCAACATTACGCCTGTGATTCCAGCAAACACAAAATTCGTAATGCCTGTTAGCGCAAATAACATTGCTGTAGTTAATCTAAGCTTTCCGCCCCAAATCGTTGCCACCCATGCAAATACTTTCACTCCGGTTGGAACAGCTACGAGCAGCGTCGTAAACATGAATAGAATTCGCATCCATCCAGGTGTACCGCTAGCATACATATGATGCACCCATACCAATCCACTGATGAACGTAATCAGAAGCGATGAAACGGCAACGACTCGATAGCCAAACAGTGGCTTTCTTGCATAAACCGGAAGTATTTCTGAGAATGCACCAAACACCGGAAGCACCATTACGTAGACTGCTGGATGGGAATAGAACCAAAAGAAGTGCTGATATAAAACTGGATTCCCGCCGCGCTCTGGTGCAAAAAAGCTTGTTCCAACTGTGAGATCGAACAGCAACATCACGGCTCCAGCGGTTAAAGCAGGTAATCCATAAAGCTGAATCAGCTGGGCTGCCAACACCGACCAGACAAATGCAGGCGTTCTAAACCATGTCATTCCAGGGGCACGCATTCTTACGATCGTTGTGACAAAATTCACGCCCCCCAAAATCGAGGACACCCCGGAAATCGCCACTGCCAGAATCCATAACACCTGACCATTAATCAGATTCCCAGTCGGATTTTGCAGGCTCACAGGCGGATATGCCCACCAACCCGACTGCGACGGACCTCCCGGCACAAAGAAGCTAGCAATCATCAAAATTCCAACGATCGGGATCATCCAAAATGACACCGCATTCAATCGTGGAAACGCCATATCCCGCGCCCCGATCATCAAGGGCACAAGATAGTTTCCTAAGCCCACTAGCACCGGAAACGTCCACATAAACAACATGATCGATCCGTGCATCGTAAACAATGCGTTATACACCGTTCGATCGACCACATCGGCTTCAGGGGTAATCAGTTCCCCCCGCATCACCATCGACAGCAATCCGCCGATCAAGAAGAAAATATAGGCAGTCACAATGTATTGAATTCCAATCACCTTGTGATCGGTGCTGAAGCTAAAAAATCGCTTCCAGTTGTCAGGCGCACCGGGATAAGGTTGGCGACGAGCAACATCGATCGCTTCTACAGGAGCATTCGTCATAGTCTTTCTTCCTAAGTTGGGGAGCTAGTTGGCTCGTGTTTCGGAGCAAAATTCACAACGGGAGGGGGCGCAGGTTCAACCGTTTTCCATCCACGAACGACATTTCTTCGAGCGATGCGCTGATGTTCCTCTGCGGCAGGATTGTAAGCTTCGGATGGCGTTTGATTCGCAGCCATCGCAAGCCATCGATCGTAGTCCTCTTGCGATTCGACTACAACATCAGCTTGGTTCGATGCAAAGTATGTCCCGCTGTAAACTGAATCGCGCAGTCGGTACTTTCCGGTTTGAATCGGAGTGAACTCGAAATCGATCGTTTTAGCTGGAATTACATCTTGCTTGAGTCGAAATGCAGGGACATAAAAACCATGCAGCACATCCTCGGAATGCAAGCTGAGATGAATTCGATGATCGACAGGTAAATGTAGCTCAGTGCTAGTCACATTTCGATCGGGATAGCGGAAGATCCAAGCCCATTGTTTTGCAGTGACATCAATGTTCTCGGTCGGAAGTTGTGGCTTCACTTCATCGAGTGGAACCGCATATGCCGCTTGCATTTCTACTGGATTGTGTAGGTGAACGAGTTCCATCGGACCTCGAATCGCCATTGCATCATAGATTTGATAGCTATAAGTTGCAATCCATAGCACTAGAAATAAAGGAGTGGCTGTCCAAAGAATCTCGATCGTAGTATTTCCTTCAATATGCGGACCGTCGGTAAAGTCATACTTTCCAGCCCGTTGAAACAACATGGCATACAGTACGACCAAGGAAATTCCTAGCAGAATGAAAGTACCGATCCCAGTCAAAATGCTAAACAGTTCATCGTATAGCTTAGATTCCGCCGAAGCTTGAGGAGGAAACCAAGAATAAGCCTGTTTTGCCGTCCAAAAGCTGGCGATCGATAAAAATGCAACAAAGGCACTAATGGCTAAAATCGGACGCAGTTTCATAGCTCTACAATCTCAAATTGGGGTTTTCGCCTGCTTTAATCAATTGATCTGCGGTGGTGTGAATGCCAAACTCACCCCCTAAATGCGCTCCCAAAGTTCCCTGTAAAAACATCAGCAGAAAGATCGCAAGTCCCGCAGCGATATAGCTCCATTGCACCTGACGCGCCATATCTTTTCGCCAGACAAAGCGCTGAAACCCTCGCCATACCGTCATCGCAATAATCAGTGTCAGCAACACCACGCCACCCAAACCATGCCAAACCATCGTTGGAAGTGCTTGCAATCCCCAAGCGCTTCTAATGTCAGGAATCGGATCAGCCAGCATCATTTCGTAGAAGCCAGAAGCAACGGTGAAAAAGGTAATGATCGCAGCGCCGAGTAAGTTATACCAACCGACATCAAACAATCCCGATCGCGTCACCGGAATGGCTAAATACTTAAACAGTGCTTTATCCACTGGGAACAATACACCGACAATATCAAATGAGATCGCTACAATGAACAATCCCAGTGTTAAATGTACCAAATTGGGATGAATCGGGATCACATAAGGTAAATGATTCGCACCCAACTGATCCGCCATTTGATCTAATAGTTCGGTCTTCGTTGTCATAGTTGTCCTCCTCTGGTGGCTTCGACCACTGGAATGCTATGCAGTCCATAGACCCATACCAGCAAATCCCCAAAATAAGTTTGAACTAGCACCAGTCCAACTAACACGACACTCGCCACCAAATACGGAATCGGAAGTTGGTCTTTACTCCTCGATCGAATCACATACCGCCATCCGGTGAGCGCCGCCAAAAGCCCAGACAGCGACCAACCCAGCAGCGTATGGAAGTTCAAAGCCGAAACTGCCGCTGCATAAGGTTCAGCCAATCCCGCTTCAATTTGTCCAAAAATTACAGCAATAAAGATCGAAACGGTTGCAAATACTAAATTCCACCAGCTCACCTCAGCGAGCTTCGGATTGCGAGTAAAGTAGCTGATAATATCGCACACAAAGGCAAATAGAACCATCGCGATCACGAAATGCACCACGATCGGATGAATCGTATCGGGGTACGGAAGATTATGCTCATTGAGTGGGGGAAGAAGAGAGTCAAACACGAGTTCTCAAGGGATAACTACGATTAAATTAAAAGACGATCGCGGCTTCGAGGAGCGCTCTACAGTATTGTCTTAATCTTTGATGCTCGGTAAAACTGATTTCGACACTACAAATCATCTGGAGTGTATCGCAAGGAATAGTTAGAAAAATCCATCCAGAGAAGGGCGTAGAAAATCGCTGTGTAGTTTTCTTTCTCTCAAACTTTTCTTACAGATTGACGCGCAATCCCAGTGCAAATGAGTATCATGAATTACTTTTATTAACGCTTCCTGGAATCTCACTGTTATTTTCTGTTGCATTCGTAGATTACCTATTCCCGATCAAAACGTTATGGTTCAATCAGGCTCCCCGATTCTTTTTGTCAATCCGAGTAGTGGCAATGATAGTGCCAATGGCGCTCAAGCATCTCCCCTCAAGACCATTACTCGTGCAATTCAACTCGCTCGCTCCGGAACAACGATCCAACTTGCCTCCGGAACTTATGATACCAATAGCGGCGAAGTCTTTCCGCTGACCGTTCCCGCAGGTGTCGTCATGATTGGGAATGAAGCCAGCAAAGGAAGCGGCATTCTCATTCAAGGCGGCGGAAGCTATCTGAGTCCAACTTGGGCAGGGCAAAATGTCACACTGCGATTAGACACCAATTCACAACTACGAGGTGTGACCGTCACGAACCCGAATCAGCGGGGAACTGGAGCTTGGGCAGAATCGACTGCTCCCGCGATCGCGAATTGTACGTTTACGAATTGTAAGCGGGAAGGCTTCTTCGCGACAGGAACGGCGAATCCGATCGTAAATGATTGTGTGTTTACTCAGAACGATGGAAATGGTGCGGTTTTCTCCCGTAACTCAAAAGGTGAATTTCGCCGCAACGTCTGTCAAAGTACTGGATTTGGGATTGCAATCAGTGATAATGCAGCTCCCTTAGTGATCGAAAACCGAATTAGTCAAAACCGCTCTGGAATTGTTCTAAGTAATGGTGCGCGTCCAGTTTTGCGCGGAAATACGATCGAGCGAAATACTGAAAGCGGTATCGTGGTTTTAGCCTCTAGCGCTCCAAATCTCGGTAGCGCTCAAGATCCGGGTAACAATGTCATTCGCGATAACGGTGAAGTGGATCTGCAAAACGCCACCAGTCCACAAATTACGATCGTTTCAGTTGGCAATCAATTAAATGCATCGAGAGTTCAAGGTGCAATTGATTTTATCGTCAGTCAAGTTCCGACTCCCACTCCCACTCCAGTTCCCGCACCGACTCCCACTCCAGTTCCCGCACCGACTCCAGTTCCCGCACCGACTCCAGTTCCCGCACCGACTCCCACTCCAACCCCAACTCCAATTCCCGTACCTACGCCGACTCCCACTCCGACTCCTCTACCGCCACCTATTCCAGTTCCACTACCCACTCCGACTCCCGCCCCAGTTCCCGCACCGACTCCCACTCCAGTTCCCGCACCGACTCCCACCCCGACTCCCGCACCAACAGCAGGATTAACCGACATCGGTGGACATTGGGCGCAAGCATTCATTCAAGCCTTAGTCAGTCGGAATTTAATCACTGGATTTCCAGACAATACGTTTAAACCAGAGAACTCCTTAACTCGCGCTCAATTTGCCGCGATCGTTGCAAAATCGTTTAATCTGCCGCTAAAACAACCTCCTACGAATTTCTCAGATGTTCCTTCTAATTTCTGGGCAGCGGAAGCAATCACAAAAGCGAACCGGATGGGTTTTGTCACAGGATTCCCAGATGGTACATTCCGCCCTGGGTTGAATCTGACTCGAACTCAAGCGATCGTCGCTTTAGTCAACGGTTTAGGACTCACCGGAGGAACGCAGCAACTCTTGGGACTGTATAGCGATCGCGCTCAGATCCCTAGTTTTGCCACGGATAAAGTAGCAACTGCAACTCAACGTCGTTTAGTCGTGAACTATCCAAATGTGTCGCAACTTCGACCCTTGCAGGAAATTACTCGTGCTGAGGTGACCACGTTTATCTATCAATCTTTGGTTGCATTAAATCAGGCACAAACGATCGCATCCGCATACATTGTCAATCCGGACACTGCAAACACCGCTTTCGTAGATGTCACGAATCACTGGGCAAAAGATTTCATTCTTGGCTTATCGGGTCAGAATTTTATCCAAGGGTTTGCAGATGGAACCTTTAAGCCTGATGCTCCAATGACTCGCGCCCAATATGCGACCTTGATTGCACGTGCTTTCAATCCAGCTCCTAGACGAACGGGTGTGAGTTTCCCTGATGTTCCTGGCGATTTCTGGGCGAGAAATGCGATCGACCAGGCTTATCGGGCAGGATTCATTTCGGGCTTCCCGGATGGAACCTTTAAGCCGAATCAGAATGTGACGCGATTGCAGTTGGTACTCTCGCTAGTAAGTGGATTCAATCTATCTCCCGCAAATCCAAATCTATTGGCAGTGTTGGACGATCGTAATTCGATTCCTCAGTCCTTCCAAGATCGAGTTGCAGCGGCAGTTCAAGCAGACATTGTAGTGAACTATCCGAACCAGAAACAGTTCAATCCGAATCGAGAAGCGTCTCGTGCGGATGTCTCAGCAATGGTATATCAAACCTTGGTGCGAGATGGACGAGTTGCAGCGCTTGATTCTCCCTACATTGTGACGGCATAGAGAGCAGAGGAGCGGCGATCTGAAGCACGATCGTCGCTTTGTAATGACTAATTAGCACGTAGGGAAGCTATCGATCGAACAAAACGACTGAAAGAAGCACACCAAAAATGATGAATTTTCGCTTCTTACGAGTTCGTTTTTTCAACATTGACTAAGCCCCATGTGCATCGGAGCGATGTTGCCGAAATTCGTTAGTAAGGCGTTCAAGTCCTTGTTGATGAATTTGAGCAATTTGAAGCAATGCTTCTACAGCAGAGCGTGTTTCTGAAATTTGATTGCTGATCGTGGCAAGTTGGTTACTTTGCACTTCTTGTCGAGTTCTAAGTTCCGCTACAAGTTGCCGTTCGTTGTCATACCATTGCTGAATTTGCTCAAATTTTTCTCGATTTGCTTGTCGATCGGCTTCGATCTCAGCTTGCATCAAATCGAGTCTCGAAGGTTGATCTTGTGTCATAGTTATAACTTTGAAAGTACATTAATTCTAATTGACCTCACAGAAATTGAGCCTCTAAAGAATTTCTCCAACTCTGGAAAGTTAAGCTATTGGTCATAGCGGTTAATGGTGCTTTATGACTTTTGCTCGAAAGGAGCAATTTTACCGCCCAAAGCTTCTACGATCGCTGTTGTATTCGCCGCCATCATTTTGATGTAAGTCTCTCCAGAACTATCCGGCGCACCGATCGAATCTGAATATAATTGCTGCGGTGCTAACTTCACGCCCGCTTCCTGAGCAACCGTTTGAATTAATGCTGGATTGATTGTGGTCTCTGCAAAAATTGCTGGAACTTTTGTTGCTTTGATCGATTGCACTAATTTCTGTACGGTTTGGGCACTGGGCTGCTCTTCAGTACTAATGCCGATTAATGTTCCTGCGATCGACAATCCGTAAGCATTGCCATAGTATTGAAACGCATCGTGTGTAGTGACTAGACGACGATTCTGAGCGGGGATGGTTTGAATTTGCTGTTTGATCCAACTATCCAAGCGATTGAGTTCTGCAACTAAGCGATCGGTGTTTTGGGTGAATTTTTCTCGATCGTTGGGCACAAGTTTGATCAGTTCATCTCGAATCGCAGTTGCCATCTTTGCCACGTTTTGCCCATTGCCCCAGACATGCGGATCAGGAACTTTCTGCCCTTCTTTTTCCAATTGAAGCGGTGGAACAACTTCCCCGACTGCGAACTGTCGTGCGTTTGCTCCTGCTGCTCTCATCAATCGAATCAGTCCTGGCTCTAAGTTATAGCCGTTGTACAAAATTAAATTTGCTCGTTCCATTGCTGCCGTATCTGCTGGAACAGGCTCGTAGGTATGCGGATCGGCTCCCGGTTTGAGAATGCCAATGATTTGCACCGAATCACCCGCGATCGTGGTTGCGAGATCAGTCAAAATCGTACTGGTCGAAACGACTTGAGGCTTTTGATTCGTAGCTTGCTCTTGTCCGGTACAACTATGCAGCCAGAGTGCAATCACACTTCCGAACAATACTTGCCCGAATCTCCGTCGATCGATCATTCCTCGCACCTCATTTCCCTAGCGAGACCAATCTACAGTGAAATGGGGACAATCTCGATCGCTCTAAAGCGAGAAATTTTCTTCATCATCGATCTGAACATCCAAGCTAGCAGAAAGAACTTCAGCGACCATTGCTTCGAGTTCTGCTGCATTGATTCCGCGTTCGGCTTGATCTTGAAGTGGGTTCGTTAACGGAATTAATCGGAGTTGTCGATCGTCTTGAATGAGATCAAATCGTGAACCTTCTTCGGTCTTGCTCAACTGAAGATAATCAAAGCTATAGACGTTAAGATAGAGCGCGTGGTTTGCGACCATCGTGGCTCGATGGGGATCAGCCAGCACTTCTAAGATGCAGCCCTCTCCTTCGCTAGTCATTCTGCCGTCGTGGGTGTGGATGTAGCGAACGCGATTGAGATCAGTCAACACCCGCTGCATATCTTGCTTATCGATGATTGTGCCATCGTCGATGATACAGGGTGCGGGGATTCGAGTGTGGCGGGAGAAAGAATCGTGACTCATGGCACAAACAAAGAAGGGGTGACGGAAGCTCAATTAATCTCTAACTCAAGTTGGATGCTTCCTACCGCAATTATGGCTGCAAATTGGGAACGCGATCCAGAGGAACGATATAAGAAGTTTACGTTATGTAAATTGGTTTGGAGCAATGATTATTCAAGTTTGGAATCAATGCCTTGCCGCACTTACGTTTTACACTTGTTTGCCGATTCCAACTTCAAAAAATTTAGATTTTCGTGGGATTGCTCGCTTTGCTCCGATCGTCGGTTTAGTCATCGGCGGCTTAGTTGGCGCGATCGATTTCGGTCTCGCTTATGTCGGAATGCCTATTTTGACTCGAAGCGCGATCGATGTATCGATTTGGCTTGCTCTCACAGGCGGCTTACATTTAGATGGCGCGATGGACACCGCCGATGGATTGGCAGTGGTGAATCCCGATCGACGGTTGCAAGTGATGGTGGATAGCGCGACTGGAGCATTCGGAGCAATGGCAGGTGTGACTATTTTGCTTTTGAAAACAGTTGCTTTGAGTGAAATTGGACAGAATCGATGGCTGATTCTAATTGGAGTTGCGGGATGGGGACGCTGGGGGCAGTTAGTTGCGATCGCGAAATATCCTTATCTCAAAGCCACAGGAAAAGGTGCATTTCATAAAGAAGCGATTCGATCGATTTGGGAAGCTGTACCGACTTTGATTCTGTTATTGGGATTAAGTTGGTTTGTGCATCCGTTGATGATGATCGGAAGTGCGATCGCGGTTCTAGTCGGGGCTTGGTTGAATTGGAAATTAGGCGGACAAACTGGGGACACTTATGGCGCGATCGTGGAATGGACAGAAGCATTTTTACTCTGTTTGTTGACTACGATTTAGACAATTTCCGCAGTTTTTACAATAGTAAGCATCTGAATCATGAAACGCTAGACCACACTTTGAACAGGCGATTTGAATTTGATCAGCAGTTTTAACCAATCGTTTAATTAAATCTCCAAGTTGCCAAGGGATTAATACAATTCCAGTTAGAACCATTAGAATTGTCAAAAGTCTTCCCATTTCAGAAATGGGCGTAATGTCTCCCAATCCGGCAGTAGAGATGGTAGAAACCGAGAAATAAACGGCATCTAAGAATGTTCCAAACTTTGGATTAACAAAGTGTTCAACTTGGTAAATTAGACCAGAGAATACAAAAATAATCGAAAAAACAGTAAAGATAATTCGAGTAAAGATTGCACTATCTTCGCTGCTAACGTAGCCAAAGATTGTTTTACCTTGAATGAATCTGATTAATCTGAGAATTCGGAACCAACGAAAGATTCTGAGATAACCTGCATTTGTACCAATTAGAAAA
>JADEXW010000475.1 GCA_015206935.1 Pseudanabaenaceae cyanobacterium LEGE 13415
TTACTGCTCTGCATCCTGACTGTAATCATTTAGACATTATGCAGCAGCATTTATCATTACTGCGATCGGGTCAACCCATTCTAAAACCGAACTATAGCCACAAAACGGGGACGTTTGAAGCTCCGACTTATGTAAAACCCAATCGTTTTGTGATTATCGAGGGTTTACTTGGTTACTCGACTCGCCTTGCACGAGACTGTTACGACGTGAAAGTATACCTTGCACCACCAGAACCGTTACGCGCTCAGTGGAAGATCAAACGTGACACTCAAAAGCGTGGATATACCGAAGAGCAAGTTCGAGAAGAATTACGCAAACGCGAACCCGATTCCGCCGAGTATATCCGTCCTCAGCGAGCTTGGTCGGATATGATTGTCAGTTTTTGCCCTCCGAACGCAACACCAAATCAGAACGGGCATTTAGATGTGAAATTAGTTCTGCGTCCTACGATTCCACATCCGGATCTTACTCAAGTGGTAGGCGATGATGCTCCAACTCGATCGGCGATTCGATTAGGACTCGATCGAGATATGGGTAAGCCTGTGGATGTGCTGGAAATCGATGGACATGCGACAAAAGAGCAGGTCGTTCATCTAGAGCGATTTATCTGCGATGAGCTTCCTGCGTTATCAAATGTCTGCAATCCCACTGGCGATTCGGAACTGGGTAAGGTCTCTGGCACAACTGGCGAAATGATTCAGAGCTATCCGTTGGCAATGACGCAATTGTTGATTGTGTATCACATGATCAAGGCAACGAAAGCGCTTTAGATTTGTAAGTTCGATAAAGTATTGCGCTTCGTTGTTGGCAAAAAACTCATCGAACTCACATTAATTTATACTGCTGGTCGATCGGGACTTTGCTGAAATTTCCACAAGGTCTGATCAATCAGCCGCCAATGGTCTAATCCACCCCCTACTAGAAGCCGAAACATCCACATTCCCTCACCTCCCTCAACTTTGATACGAGGCAGGTAAAACCGATTCAACGGCGATTCTCGCTCCGTAATGGCTCCATGCTGAGACGTAAACGCATACTGATATTGACTATTCTGCAAAACGGTTGCAGTCGTCGCACTGAAATCTGCCAGCGTTCCAAACGGATAGGCAAACGCGGTCACTGGAGTCCCTAATTTTTGCTCCAGCATTTTGCGCGATCGCATCACCTCGACTTGCATTTCCTCAACGCTAATTTTGCCTAGCGATCGATGTGTCCATCCGTGAGATGCCACCGTGACATGAGATGCCAACTCTCGCACTTGATTCCAAGTGAGATGAGGTTCCGCATCTTCGTGATGATCGATCGCGCTCACGGTGACAAAGACAACGGCTGGAATCTTGTACTTCTTCAAAATCGGAAGTGCAAAATCATAAACGCTTTGATATCCATCATCGATCGTCACTAACACTGATCCGCTAGGCAAATCAATTTCGCCCCTCAGAAAGCGCTCGATCTGCTCCAATGAAACCGCTCGCTTGTGACGAGCTAGCCAAGCCATCTGAGCTTCAAAATCTTTCGGAGTGACACAAAACGGATCACGCGGCTGATATCCAAAACGGTGATAAGTTAGGACGCGAATTTGAGATTGACGATCGTGACCCAACCCTCTCAAGAATGGGCTAGAAAGAATCATCAGCCGACGTGCGAGTTTTTTGAGATGCCAACGGAGAGGGCTAATTGAAGTTGAGTTCATCGAGGGTTTCTACGGTTAAGTTTAGAAATTAAATCGCGATCGAGCTTCCAACACAGAAAGGCATTCAGCATAAAGCTAAAGTTACCAATCAGATAACGCTGCCATTTTTTCGGTTGTTGTAGCAAGAGTTGGAGCCATTCACACCCGAAATATCGAACCCACCGAGGCGCACGTTTCAAGTTTCCGCCCCAATGATCGAAGAGTCCACCGACTCCGATCGCGAGTGGAACTTGCTCCGGTTGATATCGATCAATCCAGGTTTCTTGAATCGGATTCCCCATACCGACGAGTAATACATGCGGTTGAGCGGCTTTTATTTGGTCGATCGCGCTCTTTCTAATTTCGGGATTGTTCAAATATCCGTGGTGATATCCTGCTAATTCCCAGCCTGGAAACTGTTTTTTGGCATATCGAGCCGCCTGCTTGATCGTCTCTGGGTCTGCACCTAAGAGAAAGTAACGGTAGCCCCGATTTGCAGTTGCATGAAAAAAGTCAGGAATCAGATCCGTACCAACCAGGTTTGCTTTCATTTTGACTCCTCGCAGTCGAGCGGCGATACGAATTCCAGCTCCATCTCCGAATCGATACGTCGCCCGACTGAGAATCGCGTGATACTTCGGATCAGCGATCGCTAGATTCAGCGTATGAGCATTGGGAAGAAAGATCTGGGAGGGGGTCGATTGTTGGATCAGTTCCTCCATCATGTCGATCGCGTCTAGCCGGGAGATATTCGCGATCTGGATACCGAAAATTGATACAGGTGAAATCGATCGCGCCAGAGTACGCGCGATCGTTGGTTTGAATGGTTGCGGGATCATCTAAATCAGGATGTAGAAGCTCAGGTTGCAGTTCTTCGATGCTTAAGTAAATTCGAGAAAACCGACTCGTTTTCCCAAGATAAATACCCCTGAATCGTTGTCTCTGCTTAGTGTAAAAACAGACAAGTATAAATCGACATTCAATTCAGCATTTTCACGGTGTGATTACAATTAGTCGCGAAAGTATAAAGCGTTGATGAATTAAAACCACAATTTAATCCTGCTAGTAGAGCAGTACTAATTCCAGTTAGGACACTTCTGAAAAGCCCCCCAGCCCCCAAGTTTGGGGGAGCAAGAGTCTTAAGCGAGCAGAATGGGGATTTGGGGGCAACTCCGAAAATGTCCTAATCTAAGCTTCTACTGCTAGTAGAGATGCAACTTCATGTAGTTTTGAGCATCTTCTCTGCGAATCTACGGAGCCTTTAAGTCCACACAAAAAAGCACATTAAGCCTAAGGAAACGAATCCACTTGATGTGCTGGTGATTTCGTATCAAATTGACTTAGTTTCAGAACTCTAAAGTTCTAAGACGCACTTAAATTTGCGATCGCACGATTCACCCACTCTGAAAGCGCGGCTTGCTCCTCAGTTGAGATACCCGTCATCATCATTTCAGCGAGCGACATCGCAACGGGAGGCAAAGTCGTCTTCAGTTCTTCTCCCGCCTCCGTCAGCCAAATCCGCCAAATGCGACGATCTTGAGCATCTCGTTCGCGGCGAATCAAACCGCGATCGCACATTCGATCCAGCACTCCGGTCAACGTGCCGCCGACTTGCTGAAGTTTTTCACCAATTCCAGAAGTGGCTTGTCCATCTTCCTGCCACAGACAACAGAGAACAACCCAATGAAACGGTGTAAGTTCAAATGGGTCTAGCCGTTCTTGAAATCGACGGGTTCCCAGTTGAGCAATAATTTTGATGCGATAACCCAAATTGTGAGGAGCTAAAAGCGATTGCCACCCATCTGATGGATTGACAGGAGTGGTATTCGCAAAATTTGCAATAATCCGATCGACAATATGCGAAAATTGTTCGCGCTCTGAATGGGGTATCCCTTGCAGTGCAGTCTCCCGGACTTCGACTGCGATCGAGGGCAGAACCTCTTTCAATTGCCGTCCTGCATCCGTCAGCCAAATCCGCCAAATGCGACGATCTTGGGCATCTCGTTCGCGACGAATCAAACCGCGATCGCACATTCGATCCAGCACTCCGGTCAACGTACCGCCGACTTGTTGCAGTCGATCACCAATACTCGAAGTGGCTTGTCCGTCTTCTTGCCAGAGACAGCAGAGGACAACCCAGTGAAACGGAGTTAAGCGATAGGGTTCTAGACGCTCTTGAAATCTGCGTCCGAGAAGTTGAGAAAGGAGCTTGATTCGATATCCGATACCATGAGGGGCAAGTAACCGTTTCAAGTGGGCTGGGATTTCAGTTTGGGAAGAGAGCATCTACGTTACGAAAAAAGCGTTTAACAGAATTTGATCAAACTCGATCGAGTAGTGCAGATTGGGTGGACTGTAGACAAAAAAACCAAGTAAAGAGATTTTAGCCTAAAGTAATTTTTCTAGAATGAATTTTTGCGGATATCTACGTCATCCGTATCGTAAGTGATGATTGCAGCCTGATCTGCGGTCACTTACAATTTCTTACGATCTTAATTTATCTTTATAGTAAAAATCGGGGTGGTGTTAGCCAGAACAGTTGACAATTTGCAAGAATCGTTCCGTTATCGGGCACCTCGATCCCGATCGCACCCGCTTTTTTAAGAAGAATGCGATCGCGAATCGTCCCCCAAATCAGCAATTCCGCCCAGTTACCCAGATCCGGTTCATGTCCCACCAATGCCAGTGTTTTGTCTGAACTGCGCCACGACTCGAACCAGGTTAACCAGGTTTGAATATCCCCGCTCGGTGCTAAATAGCCTTCAATTTGTAAAGCATCACTGAGATGAGCTGCTTTGAGAATTTCAGCGGTTTGTTTTGCACGAATTAATGGACTCGTCAGGATCAAATCAAACTTCAATCCCAGTTGTCGAAGCCGTCTTGCCACT
>JADEXW010000476.1 GCA_015206935.1 Pseudanabaenaceae cyanobacterium LEGE 13415
ATGCAGGCGTGTTCGATCTGGGAGATGGCTTACAGTTAGCGTTCAAAATCGAATCACACAATCACCCCTCTGCGGTAGAGCCGTTTCAAGGCGCAGCCACCGGAGTCGGCGGAATTTTGCGCGATATTTTCACAATGGGAGCAAGACCGATCGCGCTTCTGAATTCACTTAGATTCGGAACACTCGATGATGCCCGGACACGCAGAATTGTAAATGGTGTGGTTGCTGGGATTTCACACTATTCAAATTGTGTCGGGGTTCCCACAGTTGGCGGTGAAGTTTATTTCGATCGAGCTTATTCGGGCAATCCTTTAGTCAATGTGATGGCGTTGGGATTGATGGAAACGACTGAGATCGTGAAGTCGGGTGCAAAAGGATTAGGCAATCCGGTGCTATATGTGGGTTCAACCACGGGACGAGATGGCATGGGCGGTGCGAGTTTTGCGAGTGCAGAATTAAGTGACGAATCGATCGACGATCGACCCGCTGTTCAAGTCGGTGATCCCTTCTTAGAGAAGTCCTTGATCGAAGCTTGTCTTGAAGCATTCAAAACGGGCGCAGTGGTTGCCGCTCAGGATATGGGCGCAGCAGGAATTACTTGCTCTACTTCAGAAATGGCGGCAAAAGGGGGAGTCGGAATTGAATTAGATCTCGATTTGATTCCAGTCCGGGAAACAGGAATGGTTCCATATGAGTATTTACTTTCGGAATCACAAGAGCGAATGCTATTTGTCGCGCAAAAGGGACGCGAACAGGAATTAATCGATATCTTCGAGAAATGGGGACTTCATGCGGTTGTGGCTGGGAAAGTGATCGAAGAAGAAATCGTTAGAATTCTATTCCAAGGTGCGATCGCGGCTGAGATTCCTGCAACGGCTCTCGCAGATAACACTCCGATCTATCATCGTGAGCTACTGAGCGAACCGCCTGAGTATGCTCAAAAAGCTTGGGCTTGGACAGATAACAACTTACCGAACTGTGATGAAAAAGGCATCAACGATCGCAGTTGGAATGAAGTGCTAACAACTGTATTGAATGCTCCAACGATCGCATCAAAACGCTGGGTTTATCGCCAATATGATCATCAAGTCCAGAACAATACAGTTCTACTTCCCGGTGGTGCAGATGCCGCAGTGGTCAGAGTTCGACCGCTGGCTGATTCTCAAAGTACTTCGGTTACTCCTGATCCAGCAAGCTTAAACAAAGGAGTTGCAGCCACGGTTGATTGCAATCCGCGCTATGTTTACCTTCATCCCTACGAAGGTGCGAAAGCTGCGGTCGCAGAAGCGGCTCGGAATCTTAGCTGTGTGGGAGCAGACCCGATCGCAATTACGGATAACTTAAACTTTGGTAGTCCAGAAAAGCCGATCGGTTACTGGCAACTCTCCGAAGCCTGTCGCGGACTCTCCGAAGCTTGCCGCGAATTCTCAACTCCTGTAACAGGTGGGAATGTTTCGCTGTACAACGAGACTTTGAATTCTGAGGGCAAACCAGAGCCGATTTATCCCACTCCAGTCGTCGGCATGGTTGGATTTATTCCGAACCTCGATCGTATTGTTGGACAAAGCTGGAAACAAAGCGGTGATGTCATTTATTTGCTTGGAGTGAAGCTATCAGAATCGCTCAGTTTAGGAGCTTCTGAGTATCTTGCAACAGTGCATCAAACGATTGCAGGAAAACCCCCGATCGTTGATTTTGAGCTAGAGAAAAAAGTTCAATCTGTCGTTCGATCGAACATTCGCAGTGGATCGATTCAGTCAGCGCATGACTGTGCAGAAGGCGGAACTGCGATCGCGCTTTCTGAATGTTGTTTTGGTCATCAACTCGGTGCAAACATTCAAATTTCTGAAACTTCCGCTCGAATGGATCAAGTGTTATTTGCGGAAGGTGGGGCGAGAATCATTGTTTCTGTTAAGCCTGAATCAGTTGCAGAATTTGAAGCGATTCTAAGCTCAGAACTGGGTGATTCCTGGCAAAAAATCGGTGTGGTTGGAGGGGAATCATTACAGATCTCGATCGCCCAAAAATCGATTATCAACGCTACGATCGCAGAATTGTACGCGGGTTGGTCGAGTGCGATCGAACAAGGGCTAACCGAATAGTTCTCCGTTGTGTGCGATATTAAAGAAATGTTAAGACCGCCTGTGTTCTTCAACGTTCTGATTGCTGTCTAATTACGCAAAACCAAGCCTATGCTACCTGACGATCGATTTTCTGTAGATCCTGTTGAGCATCGTCCTGATAAACCAGAAGAAGCTTGCGGGGTGTTTGGGGTTTACGCGCCAGGTGAACCTGTGGCGAATTTAGCTTATTTCGGATTGTTCGCCTTACAGCATCGTGGTCAAGAATCGGCTGGGATTGCCACTTTTGAAGGAGATCAGGTTCATCTTCACAAGGAAATGGGCTTGGTCACTCAGGTATTTACCGAAGGAAAATTGAAGGAACTCCCCGGAGATTTAGCGATCGGTCATACGCGCTATTCAACGACGGGATCAAGTCGCGTTGTGAATGCTCAACCAGCACTTGCAAAATCGCGTTTAGGATCACTAGCGCTAGCACACAATGGAAACTTGGTGAACACAAAAGAACTCCGAGAAGCGTTAGCAGAAACGAAT
This sequence comes from Pseudanabaenaceae cyanobacterium LEGE 13415, assembly GCA_015206935.1. Lineage (GTDB taxonomy): Bacteria > Cyanobacteriota > Cyanobacteriia > Leptolyngbyales > Leptolyngbyaceae > Leptolyngbya. The sequence goes on from JADEXW010000476.1 coordinate 2,616, forward strand.
CACGATTTTGCCACTACTACGGATTCAGAAGCGATCGCATTAGCCATTGCTGAAGAAGTCAATCACGGGAATGATTGGATTCAAGGTGCGATTAATGCGTTTAAACGATGTCAGGGCGCGTTTAGTTTAGCGATCGGAACTCCGAATGGAATGATTGGCACTCGCGATCCAAATGGTGTTCGTCCTCTTGTTCTCGGTACTTTAGCTCAAGAATCTCACAGTGCGCCGCTCAGATACGTTCTGGCATCAGAAACTTGTGCGCTGGATATTATCGGAGCCGATTACGTTCGAGACATTCAACCGGGTGAGATGGTTTGGATTACGGAAGAGGGCATTCAGTCGATTTTCTGGGCAGAACAACCCGCGCGAAAACTGTGCATCTTTGAAATGATCTACTTTGCACGCCCGGATAGTGTGATGCACGATGAAACGCTTTATAGCTATCGACTGCGAATCGGACGACAGTTGGCGAAAGAATCTACGATCGATGCAGATATCGTGATCGCAGTTCCAGATTCAGGCATTCCAGCCGCGATCGGGTTTTCTCAAGCTTCGGGGATTCCCTATGCAGAAGGCTTGATCAAAAATCGCTATGTTGGTCGTACCTTTATTCAACCGACTCAAGGAATGCGGGAAGCAGGAATTCGGATGAAGTTGAATCCGCTCAAAGATGTGTTGGCGGGTAAGCGCGTGATCATTGTGGATGACTCGATCGTGCGGGGAACCACAAGCCGCAAAATCGTGAGAACCCTTCGAGATGCAGGCGCGATCGAGGTTCACATGAGAATTTCCTCGCCACCTGTGACGCATCCTTGTTTCTACGGCATTGATACCGATAGTCAGGATCATTTGATTGCTGCGACTAAATCGATCGAGGACATTGCTAAACAAATCGAAGTCGATTCGCTGCAATATCTCAGTTGGGAAGGAATGTTGGATGCAACGAGAGAGAATCCGGGTGAATTCTGTTCAGCGTGTTTTACCGGAGATTATCCGATCGGAATTCCTGAAACGGTTAAGCGATCGAAATTGATGCTGGAAAAAACGGCGAACTAATACTAATTCAATGAATGAATGCGATAGATTCTGCGTTCACCCGACGATCGTAGAGACGTGATGGCATCACGTCTCTACCGGAATTTCGCGTTGGGACGACGATTTCCGGGTGTGTTGCGTTCATCAATCGAATGGGTACATAACACAATTCAAACAAAAATAAGCCTCTGACCAGAACTCAGTCGGAGGCTTATTTCATTTCTCCTAAATTTTATGATTCCGGTTTCACTTGTGGCAAACCCAGGCTATAGTTCAAAACACGACTCTCCAAATTGTAAGAAATCTCACCTTTGTTGAGCAACGATCGAACAAGATGCTCCAGATCCGATCCAATCCGGCGCAAGTTGTAATCGGTCAATGCTTGCCCACTATAAGACTCAACCAACTCATCAAACTTGCCGTATACCTTTTGCAAGGCATCTTGATTCCAGACCAACTCATTATCCGGATCGATATCCAGAGTTAACACCTTATCGCTAGGGACTAGCTCATTGTCCTGCACTTCCGCCGAAAAAATATGGATATGGCGAGTTGTAGATTTGAGTAACATAAACAGACCTGGATTCACGTAGCTTGCTTAATAGAAATTGTAAATGCAGTTTCCACCAAAACACGCGATCGACCTAAATCCATCTCTCAATCCTTTCCATTGATTCCCTCCCATGTCGAAAGTCCTCAAGCTGTTATTCATCCGTCACGCCCAATCGATCGGCAATATCGAAAAACGAATGCAAGGTCACGGCGATTACGAATTGTCCCCGCTTGGTCGCCAACAATCGGAAAAACTCGCAAGACATCTCAAAACTGAATCTTGGCGACCGTCGCACATTTATTCGAGTCCCTTAAAACGAGCCTCTCAAACGACAGAAATTCTAC
>JADEXW010000077.1 GCA_015206935.1 Pseudanabaenaceae cyanobacterium LEGE 13415
CCACTACCACCTTTGACTTTGATCGGAAAGCACAAGATCGTGCTACCAACAGGGGGAAGCTGATTCAGGTTTGTTAGTTTCTCGATTTGACTGTACTTTCGCCTGATTCCCGCAAAATGAGCCGACCACAAGCGTTTTGGGTCTTGAAAAGTTGCCCACTCATTTCCAATCATTGGGTAGGGACGATCCAAACTCCAAGCATCCGTGCCAATCACTCGAACCCCTCGATCGACAAGATAGAGAACTGCTTCCTCGCCTAATCCGCACCCGTAGCTAAAAAATTCTTCTGTGCCCCATACTGCATCTGCTCCCGTACAAAACAGCACAATCTCGCCGGGGGTAATCGTGTGATCTAATTTCTCCAAACGCTTTTCTATTTCTTCGGGTGTGATCAAACAACCTGTCGGTAGATCTGATACATCTAAAACGACTGCTTGACCCACGAACCAATGCAGCGGAGTTTCATCAATTGTCCAAGCAGGCTGCCCCTCTGAAGTGGGAGCATAATGCCAAGGTGCATCTAAATGAGTACTAGCGTGTGTTGAAGCTTCTACAATTTCGCCTGCAAAACCAAGTCCATTAGGCAGGGCTGTGGATGGAATTCCATACATAAATTCCCACATCTCAGCACAATCTTTGTGTGAGATGTGCTGTATTCGGGGAGGAGTTGGTTCGCTTGCGGTTGGTTCAAGGGGACGACTGAGATCAATGAGTTGAACACGCTGTCCCAAAAGTTCGACAGTTTCTGGGTTCATCAAGGTGCGTTCCTCCTTGCACAAGTAACATTTGCCTCACCCTTTATCGTCTCACAGATAACTCTCAAATACTGCACTATTGTTTAGAAAACCGTTTTAGAAAGGGAGGTAGCGTTTGATCGAGCCGACCTTGCCGCACAAATTCAGTGTAAGTTTCTAGTTCAGTGAGAGCCAGTTCTGCCCGGAGTTGCTCGGCAGTGACATGACGGAGTTCACGATATTGATTCTGAAGAATAGTGAGTTCATGATGAAGGCGATCTAATTCAGCTTGAATTTCTGCTTCTTGAGCGTGATAAACGTCTGGTGCAAGGCTAAGTCTTTGTCCTATTGTTTGCAGCCGCTCCAAGGCTCGATTCAAGGCAATTTGACGAATCATCATTTCTTGGTAGTGTTGCTGTAACTCCTGTTGATGGTCAAGTAGTTGCAATTTTTGCACAAACGATTGAATAGTTAATCCTTGAACGAGCAAAGTAAAGAGAACCACACCAAACACGATCGAGATTATCATGCTGCGATCGCTTAACTGAGTCGGAACACTCAAGGCTAATGCAATGGTCACTGATCCCCGCAATCCGCCCCACCATAATACCGTTTGGTTCTTTCGCTGAATGTTAAACGGGGTGAACAGATTACTCAAAAAACTTAGCCCATAGACTGCGATCGCACGAGCTAAAATCATCACGATGATCGTTATCGCGATCGCGCCTATATTCTGTCGTAGCAGATTAAACCGAATCTGATCACCAATCACCAGAAACACGATCGAATTGACGAGAAACGCTAAGAAATTCCAAAACTCTCCAACAATGATGCGGGTACGAGGATTCATGCCAATCCGAGAGCCAAAGTTCCCTAAAATCAATCCTGTCGTCACCACAGCTAGTACACCTGACCCGCCTAAATCATCAGCAATGATGTAAGACCCATAGGCAGCGACTAGGGTAAGGGACTGCTCCACTTGAGGCAACTCAAAACGCTGAGTCAGGTAAGAAATTCCAAACCCAATTAAGACTCCGGTGCCGATGCCAATACCAATCACTGTCAGCAGTTGCAGCACAAATGATGAAGCTGTTAATTTGACTGTGCCAAAGGCGAGTCCGCTAAATATGCCAAATGCAACTACAGCGGTTCCATCATTAAATAAGCTCTCTCCTTCGAGCAAGGTGATGAGTTGTTTGTTAACTCCTAGTTCTCGAAATAAAGCAGTCACAGAGATCGGGTCAGTCGAAGAGAGACAAGCACCAATCAAAAGTGCCGTTGTGAGTGATATGCCCGTTAACTGAGCAAGCCCGATCGCAACCCCAGCGATCGAGATTAGAACACCAAATACGGCATACAAACTGATGGGCAACAAATGACGTTTTAGGTCGCGCCAGTGAAAACTCCATGCCGCTTCAAATAAGAGCGGCGGTAGAAAGACTAAAAGGATCAAGCTCGGCGATAAATTGATAAACCGAACATCTAATCCTGCCAGCGCCAGTCCAATCATGACCAGCAGCAATGTATAAGGAATTCGACGGAACCAGCCAAAAATTTGCGGCAGGGTTGCAGCACTGAGAGAGACTAACAGAATCAGCAGGAAGGGCTTCAGATTTGCTTCAAACGTCGTTTGATCCATTTGCACTTATTAACTAAACCACTGAACTAGACTTAACCATACCCCGTAGATTAGCACCACCAAAATTAGCCCTTTCAAGTCCAAATGGCTCAGATTTGCGTCTGCTAGATTGATGTAGCAAAAATTCCGTTCTCCAGCTTCATCGCGTCTGGCTAAATTCTCGATCTCATTCATGTTTCAACCTCAAAGATTATTGTGGACTAAATTCATCAAACAGCGTCATGACGATTGCAGCAGCAGGAACAGCTAACAGAACACCTAGAAACCCAAATAGCTTACCTAGCACTAAGAAAGCTAGGATAACGACAACTGGATGAAGATGCACTTGCCGACCCATTACTAAGGGCTGTACTAGGTGGGCATCAATTTGATTAAGCACCAGAAATAGCAATAGCACAAGTAGAAATTTTTCGGGTGAAAGCGTGAGGGCAACGAGTGCAGGTAAAAAAGTTCCAGCGATCGAGCCAAAGTAAGGAATTACTTCTAGCAGTCCTGCAATAATGCCAAAAGTGAGTGCTAAAGGAATTCCTAATGCCCACAATCCGAGTGTTGCTCCTAAGCCTAAAAACAGCATGGCGATTCCAGTACCGAAAATCCATCCCCGTAACCGTATTCGAGTTTCCTTGAGTAAATGGCTGAATTTCTGGTGATGGCGACGAGGAACTAAGCGGAGACTGCCAGCAATCAAAGTATTTGGATCGTATGCCATGTAAAGCGCCAAAATTAGCATTGCAACAATCTCGATCGCGGATGCAAATGCTTGGGTAATCAGTAGCGGAAACGAGAGTAGAATCTGATAGGCAGTACTGCGAAACTGTGATAAACCTTGAGAGAGATCAGGGATAAAGCGATAGTCGCGATGTAGCTCGATCGATAAATTGATCAGTGCATTCAGATAGGTAGGTAGGGTAGCTAATAGTTGTTGAGTCTCATTGAGAAGATTCGGAAGAATCACTGCTACGAGGAAGATACTAAAACCTACAATTAATCCAGATAGAACGAGAACTGCAATCCATCGCTGCTTAACGAACTTCTGTAGCCAGCGCAGCAAAGTTCTCAAAACGACTGCAATCAGTGTTGCAACCGCAATCAGTTCCAGCACAGGCAGGAGTTGATAAAGCACATACAGCACTGCTGCCAGCATGACAGCCAGAGGCGCACCATGAGTGAGCCGCGACCATAAGTCATCCTGGTTTTTAGGAGATGGAGTGTTGTCTTCGGTGTCCCTGTGCATGAGATGTTTACATCGTCCTGAAACAGAAGTTAGAAACGTTAAGGCTGCTGATTCAACTCAAACCTGATGATGCCCACGGTAGAAAGAACGCGATCAATTGTAGCTATTCAAGCGATGGCATTTCTTCAAACTGCACCAACATCAAGACCGCAGGTTCACTTCCGATCGTTCCTGAGAGATGCCCTTTACGCCCCTGTGCATCTGCTTGTGTGTTCTGATCTGCACCAAACGAAATTTCACCGACTCCCATTTCTACTCGTTGCCCGTCCATTGTCTCAACAAACCAGGAACCAGATAGGGGAATGATCCATTGAGGTTTTGGATTCTCATGCCATGCTCCAGTCCAGCCAACAGGCATCACTGTAAAGCTAATGGTCGCCCCTTTTTGTTTTAGCTGACCTAACCACTGTGGGGAAGCTGGGGGCGAAATGCTTTGGAGTTGAAAATCCTGCATCTGGCGGCGCGATTGGTGACTTACACCCTCTTGATCAGTCCAGACATACCAATAGTCAAGGGATGGAGCTAGCTGATCCTGAGAGTGACCTGTTTGAGTATATTTGTGTTGTGTTGAGGAATGATTCATCGTATTGCTCTAATAAGTTGCGTTTTTCTTGTTTCCCAATCTGCTTTTCATTCAGGCTCAAAGTGAATTCTAAACCTAGATTTTGAGTTCACCCTCTAACTGCTCAACTTGCCATTGCGTTTGATTCCCTTCACGCCAAAATCGTAGAGATACAGTTGCATCACCGACTTTTAAGTTTGTCAGTTCTAGATCCGGTAGCCACTCTGGTAAAACTGGATTAACTTGCAATTGGTGATTGGGTGCATTAGCTTGTAGTCCCAACATCGCACGAATCAATAGAAAAATTGATCCGGCTGCCCAGGCTTGTGGAATGTTGGCATCAGGATACGGGACTGGAAAGCTACCGTCTTTTCGTTCAATTCCCCCAAATAATTCTGGCATTCGTCCTGATTCAAAATAACTCGCTGCCGCAAAAATTCCTTGTGCAATTTGGTTTGCTTCCTCATGGTAGCCGTATTGTTTCAGTCCAGCAGCGATCATAGAATTGTCATGCGGCCACACGCTGCCTAATTGATAGCTAATTGGGTTGTAGGCTGGATTTTGGGAAGATAAGGTACGAATGCCCCAACCGCACCATAAATCAGGCTGAAACAGGCGTTTTACTACTTGATCGGCGCAATCTTTCGGAACAATTCCAGACCAAAGCAAATGACCAGGATTTGAGGTAACGGAGCGAATCTGCTGTTTATGGTTATCTAAGCCTAGACAGTAAAAGCCTTCATCTTCCATCCAGAAGCGATCATTAAATCGTTGATATAGTTCATCGGCTTTGTGTCGCAGTTCTTTAGCTCGTTCAGCGTTTCCCCAAACTTCATAAATTTCTGCTGCACACTGCCAAGCATTATAAACATAGCCTTGCACTTCACAAAGCGCGATCGGCGGCTCAACCATTTTGCCATCGGCATAGACCATCGAATCACCCGAATCTTTCCAGCCTTGATTGCGTAATCCTTGAGGCGATCGCGTTTGAAATTCGACAAAGCCATCACCATCAAAATCACCGTATTGGTCGATCCACTGTAATGCTTTCTCGAACGCATTCCGACATTCTTCGAGCAATGCAGTATCGGCAGTCCATCGATACGCTTCGGCTAGGGTTATGATCCAAAGAATGGTCGTATCAACAGTACCATAGTAGGGTGTGTAGGGGAGTTGATGCAGTTGTGTCAGTTCATCGCGTCGTAGTTCGTGTAGCATCTTGCCCGGTTGGGCATCTCGCCAATCATCGATCTTAGTCGCTTGAAGTTGTGCTAGCCGAACTAACGTACCTCGTGCAAATTCGGGATAGACTGCTAGCGTTTGCAAACTTGTGACAACCGAATCTCGTCCAAATACTGCCACAAACCACGGAATTCCTGCTGCTGGCATCCAAAATTGATGTCCATTATCCTCGACCTTGATGCGTAACGCACTCATGTCTACTAACGCTTGGCTGTAGTAATCTGCGATCGCAGAATTAGAAGATTTGAGCTTCGTAGCATGGGCGAGAAAATCATCGCTAATTTGTTTTGCCTCGGTCGTATGCGGAGTGCTGCACGTATTCTGAGGTTCTAACACCGCTCGATGTCCAGTCTGAGTCGAGCAAATCGCCGTGAAGTTGAGGCAGGTATGCCAAGTTTGTTCAGGATCAATCTTGACATCAAAAAAGAGCCGACCGTTGGCATATCGAGGTTGAGAACTGGATCGATCGGGTTTAGCAATTAAACTACGGTAGAATGAGCCGTTGCAATATTCAGTGGTGAGTTTACCATCATTCCATGTCGTTTCTGCTGCTCCTCGCGCTAGAATGCGTTTCGATTTCACTTCAAAGATATCGGCGAAATCAGAACGAAATGCTAACATCAGTTGAAATTCAACGGGTTCGTGATAGTAGTTGGTGATGTCAATGTCTTCGTGCATTCCTCCAGTAATATCACGACGAATGCTAATCACAAGTTGACCATCGGGAACTGTCCCATTAACGGTGTAAAGTGGTGCATTCTTGAACTGATACAGAGCGCTGTGGTGGTTGAGCGGACTGGATGCAAGTAAGATTAAGCGATCGCGATTGATCGAGACTTCGTAATAAGATATCAAGCGCGTATCATGCACAAAGAAGCCCTGTGCGAGATTATCATCGATTAATCCTTCAGAATCGGTAACGAGAAACGTTGACCCATCATTAATCGTGACTTGACCAGAATTAATAAAAACTTTTGTTGGCATCGTTACCCACCTGCTGCAAATCCTGGGTAGAGCGTCATGCCGCCATCGACAAACAGGGTAGCTCCCGTCACGTAATCCGAATCATCCGAAGCAAGCCAAACCGCAGCTTTACCAATGTCGTCAGGTTCTCCAATTCGCTTAGACGGAATTAAGGTCAGTAACTTTGCCGCCGCTTCAGGCGTGTCCCAGGCAGGTTTGTTGATATCAGTTTTAATTGCACCTGGAGCAATACTGTTGACGCGGATTTTATGCGGAGCGAGTTCTTGAGCAATTGATCGCATCATCAAATCGATGCCGCCTTTGCTGGTTGCGTAGTTGACATGACCTGCCCAGGGAATGACTTGATGCACTGAACTCATGCAGATAATTTTGCCTGCGGCACAAGAAACATCGGGTTTTACACCGCGCCGCATAAATTCTTTGGCGGCTTCACGCGCACACAAAAATTGCCCAGTCAGATTCACATCTAGTACTAGATTCCACTGATCCAGCGTCATCTCTAGAAAGGGTGCATCTTTTTGTAACCCTGCATTGCTGACAAGAATATCGATCGTGCCAAACTCCCGAAACATTTGATCAAACATTGCTTTTACTTCGTCTTCGTGAGCAACATTTGCACCAATCGCGATCGCAGTTCCGCCTTGCGATCGAATATCATCAACGATCTTGTGAGCTTCATCTTTTTCTGAGTGATAGTTAATCACAACCGATGCGCCCACGGCTGCTAGTTGCCGCGCCACTGATTCTCCAATTCCAGAACTCGAACCTGTCACCAATGCTTTCTGACCTTTGAGCAAGCTAGGAGAGTAGCTCATAGTGGTATCTCCTGGTATCTCTACAGTGATAGCGATGGCAATCACTCTATAAAGTAATGGGTCTAATCTCGTCTAACTAATGGAGGAGAAACGAAGTTTTTTGCTTAAGTGTGTAGATTTGTGTATGAGTGATAGATCTACTTTTAGACATAAGTAAAACAAAGTAAGCTGCACTATCTTGATTGGTTTGTAATGAATCACTGGGTGAAGAGACTAGAGCTACGGACGATTCACGATTCAGAAGCGTAGGGAACTCATCATGTCAGCAATACCAATCAATAGCCAAAACCTTTTACCCTATCCTGATCCGATTCATCCGATCGTCGTTCACTTCATCATTGCAATGGTGCTGTTTTCCTTTTTCTGCGACGTGATTGGCTACTTCACTCGCAATGCTCGATTCTTTGAGGTGAGCTTTTGGAATTTGCTTGTGGGTGCGATCGCGATTTTTGTCGCAATCCTGTTCGGACAGTTTGAAGCAGGACTAGCAAACGCTTATCAAGCTTCGCAATCAACGCTCACCGCTCATACCATCACAGGCTGGTCACTGTCTGCAATCTTGGTCGGAATTGTGGCATGGCGCTTTGTGATTCGGCAGCGCAATCCATTGCGTGTTCCACCCGTTTACCTGGGAGTCGCAACCGTTCTGAGCTTACTGGTCTGTTTTCAAACTTATCTTGGCACTCAACTGGTTTGGGTCTATGGATTGCATGTTGAGCCTGTGGTAGAAGCGGCAGAGAAAGGGATAGTGCGATGAAGTTCGATTAGAAGTTTCATTTGATTAAATCTTAAAGACTATGACAAACCCAACTTATCAAACGGTTATTGTCGGTGGCGGCTTTACTGGGCTGTTCACCGCTTTACATTTGAGCCACAATCATTACCCCCGATCGGTGATTTTGATTGATCGCTCCGAGCGCTTTTGCTTTAAGCCACTTCTTTACGAATATTTCAGCGGTGAGATGAAACCGGATCAAGTCGTTCCCCGCTATGAGAATTTATTGAAGCAGAGCGGTGTAATTTTTGTTCAAGATAGTGTGCAAAACATTGATTTACAGCAACGCCAAGTGCAGCTTGCTGGAGGCGATGTTTACCGCTACAGCAATTTAGTGTTAGGACTCGGTAGCACGACAGGTTACTTTGGCGTTGAAGGCGCGGAACAAAATGCACTGCCGTTTCGGACACAAGAAGATGCGATCGCGATCGATCGTCATCTACGAGATTGTCTCGATCGTGCAGTTCAACTAAGCGATCCCGGACAGCGCCGAACGCTTCTTACAACGGTAGTTGTCGGCGGCGGTCCGTCTGGCGTAGAAATGGCGGCAACACTCGCTGATGTACTACCTCATTGGTACGAGGCGGTTGGAGGCAGTCCGCAGGAAATCCGAGTTGTTTTGGTCAATCACGGCGAACTGCTCAAAGGCGATATTAATAGTACGCTCAGAGAAACGGCAGAGCAAGAACTAAAACAGCGATCGACGGCGGTTGAAATTATCCTCGGTGCAGAAGTCAAGGCAATTCACCCAGGGAGCTTGGAATACCAGCGCAACCATCAAACTGAAGTGCTACGTGCAGGCACAGTGATTTGGACAACTGGAACGAATACGCATCCGTTGATCAAAGCGTTGCCAATTCCGGACGAGCATCGCGACAAGCATGGGCGATTGAATGTTACTCCAACACTTCAACTACCCGACTTTCCAGAGGTATTTGCCGGGGGCGATTGCGCCATTGATTTTCAACCCTCTGTGTCTGGCAGTGGCGATGAATATGAGCCGTCTGAGCATCAGACCGATCAATCTACCAGCGCTGAAGACCACCACCCTGATCCCAAACCTCTGCCACCGACTGCTCAGGTTGCATATCAACAAGGAGCTACGATCGCACACAATTTAAAAGCGATCGCATTAGGAGATGAACTAAAGCCTGCTCAGGTCAATTTACGGGGAACCTTGTTAAAGCTGGGGCTAGATAATGCAGTAGCAAACTTATTCAACAAAGTTCCGATTACTGGTGAGACGGGTCATTTAATTCGGCAGGGAACCTATCTAGAGCTACTGCCGACCCCGATCCATAACTTCAACGCAACCGCTGAATGGATTCAAGAAGAACTGTTCGAGCAAGATTTTCGTTTGCTGAAGCAAGCGGCAACGGTCGCGGGAGTCGTCGGAGGAATTGCCGTCGGCGCGATCGCGGCTCGAAAATTGCTTCATACGCTTAGTCATGAATCGACCGGAGACAAACGATGAACAGTTACAATATTGCGATCGAGCCATTGCGGTTATTGTTGGGTTCAACTTTAGAAGATCCAAATCCCGCGCCTTCTCCAACTGTGACCAATGATCCTTTAGTGAATCACCGTTGGGAGAGCTTTCCTTACATCGCCGCGATCGCGTTTGTGATTATCTTAATTGTGGGTGTAGGTGTGGTTAGCAAAAAGGTAGAACACGCGATCGCGGCTGCGCTAATTTCCAGTTTGTTGCTTATTGGCTTCTTCTTCTTGACGAATCGTTAAAAAGATTATCAACGATTCCAGTGTTGCTGGATCTCCTCAAGACTACGCCCTTTAGTTTCTGGCACCAAATAGTAAACAAACAACCAAGCTCCAACGCTAATGATACCATAAAGCCAAAATGTCCAGGAACGCCCGATCCATTCAGTCAAACTTAGAAACGTTAAGGCAACCACGAAATTGGCTCCCCAGTTTGCAACGGTCGCAATGCTCATTGCTTGCGATCGCACATTCAGCGGATAAATTTCAGCAATCAATAACCAAAATACCGGACCCATCCCGATCGCGAACCCCGCGATATAAACCATCAAGCTGACGATCGCGACCCATCCCAAGGCTTGCCCCAGATTAGAGAGTTGAAATGCTAAACCGAGTGCGCCCAGACCTACAATCATGCCAACTAAACCCGTCAAGAGTAACGGTCTGCGTCCCAATCGATCAATTAATACGATCGCAACAATGGTAAACACCACATTGATGACTCCAATTCCAGTTGTTCCTAAAATCGAGGTTGCAGCCGACTCAAATCCTGCCGATTGTAGAATCGTTGGGGCGTAGTAAATCACCGTATTAACTCCCGTGACTTGCTGTAGAATTGCAAGCCCAACTCCAACAATCAGCGCCTTTCGGATTCTTGGACTTCCAAGCTCTCGCCAGTCTCCTTGCTCTTGTTGAATTCCCTGGTGAATTTCTTCAATCTCTGCTTCGACATTCGCTTGACTAGGGCGAATGCGAGACAATACATTAAACGCTTCACGCCCCTGATTTTTACTCACCAGCCAGCGTGGACTACGGGGCATAAACCACATTCCAACACCCAGCGCGATCGCAGGCACGATCGACAATCCCAGCATCCATCGCCAACCGTCCGCCACTCCAGAAAATCCATAATCAACCAAGTAAGCCAGCACAATTCCACTTGTAACTGCTAATTGATTCAGCATCACGAGCGCACCCCGGATTTTCTTTGGTGCCACCTCTGAGTTGTAAAGCGGTGAGATGAACGAAGCCAGTCCAACGCCCAAACCAACGATAACTCGCGAAGCGATGAGCCAAGTTGAATCAGATGCCCAAGCAGAGCCAAGTCCACCGATCGTAAAAAGAATTGCTGCCAAGATAATACTGCTTCTGCGTCCAATGCGATCGCTCAGGAGTCCACCTGCTGCCGCTCCTAAGATGGCTCCAACCAGCACAGCACTGACAACCACTTCTTGCCCAGCAGAAGAAAGCGAAAATTGCTGTTTGATGTAGAGAATTGCGCCTGAAATTACACCTGTGTCATAACCGAATAGAAGACCACCTAATGCTGCGATCGTGGTGACGATGTAGATAAACCCACTTGTTTTCTGATGAGAAACTGGATTTGGAGAAAGTTTAGTCATGTGATTGTTCGATGTTTAAATGTCATGCTTAGATTTCCCTCACACTGAACTCACCCTAGAAAATAAAGCAAATAGCTGTATCTATCGGATGGTGCATCGATCCAAAACCTTTAGTGAAATGAGAAGTTAAACAAGGAACAAGTTAGGATTACTTTAACTGCAATGGCGTTAAGAACTAACCATAAATGTGACTCCTATTTTCTAACTCCTGTACAGCACAATCCTGGCAAGCCCCTATTTGTCTTTCTGCCAGGAATGGACGAGACGGGCAAAGATCTGATCAAGCTGCAAACGAAAGGATTAGAAGCAGAGTTTGATGTTCGTTGCTTTATTATTCCGCCCGATGATCTCAACGATTGGAATTTGTTAGCTGAGGATGTAATTCAGCTCCTTCAAGCAGAATTCGTGACTGTTCCAGAACGATCCGTTTATCTATGTGGCGAATCGTTTGGAGGATGTCTTGCTCTTCAGTTGATCATGACTTGCCCTGATTTGTTCGATCGACTGATTCTAGTTAATCCTGCCTCTTCATTTGCAAAAGTTCCCTGGCTCGATCTAGGCTCATTTTTACTACCGTTAACTCCACAATGGCTCTATGATCTTTCTTCATTCACAGCATTACCGTTCTTAGCACAACTAACGCGAGTTTCGTTTCCAGGACTCCGTTATCTGTTGCAGTCCGTTCAATCGGCTCCGAAGAAAACGGCTGAACGTCGATTAGTTCTAATGCGAGAGTTTAGAGCAGATGTTGAGAAACTACGATCGTTTTATCAGCCCGTTTTGTTAATTGCAGGTCAACACGATCATCTCTTGCCATCGGTGGCAGAAGTGCATCGACTGGCTAAATTCTTTCCTCATGCTCAGACCGTTACTCTACCACACAGTGGTCACACTTGCTTGGTTGAGTCGGAGGTGCAGCTTGCTCAGATTTTAAGGGAGACGCAGTTTTATGAGCCATTCTAATCCAGTTCAACGCTTGAGCGCAATTGCATTAACAGTCAGCAATGTCGATCGCTCTCAAGCTTTTTATCGCAATGCACTAGGATTTGAACTTGTTTCAGATAGCACAGTTGAAGCAGAAAACAGCATTGCTAACTCAAAAATTCGGATTGCGACCTTGCGGCTTGGTGATGAACAGATTAAGTTAATGCAATATCTAAACCTTGAAGGAAAACCAATTCCGAAAGATTCACAAAGTAATGACTTGTGGTTTCAACACATGGCGATTGTCGTCCGTGATTTCGATCGTGCCTATGATCACCTAAAACAGTTTGCGTTCGAGCCGATTTCAACCGCACCTCAGACAATCCCGCAAGACAATTCTGCTTCTGCGGGCGTTCGTGCTTTTAAGTTCAAAGATCCCGATCGACACAATTTGGAACTGATTTGGTTTCCACCAGACAAAGGACAATCCAAGTGGCATCGGAACACCGATCAATTATTTCTAGGAATTGATCATACTGCGATCGCGGTTGCGGATACTGAACAAAGCCTTCATTTTTACCGCGATCGTTTAGGAATGCAAGTCAAAGAGGGCAGCCTCAACCAAGGAGAAACCCAAGCGCGGCTAGATGGCTTACCTGAAGCTAAAGTTCAAGTCACAGATCTACGTCCTGCTCAGGGTGGTTTAGGAATTGAGCTACTGGATTATTTGATTCCAGAAGATGGGCGAGCGATACCGAGTGACTGGAGAAGTTGCGACCTAGCTTATATGCAAATTGAAGTCATTGTGAACCAAATGGAATCACTGCTTGAGCAACTTCAGATAACGAATTCTGTTAATGAACAGTCTGTCGTGAAAGATCCAACTGGACACAGCATTTTGCTCACCTCACCGAAGCAATGATATGACCAAAAATCAAAGCATCGAGTGCGAATGCACCCGGACCCAAAACTGCGATCGTAATTAGCATCAGACAATACATAAATGCCTTCTCCCAGCTTGGTGGTTCTCCTTTGCCTTTAGGACCTTCATACTGTCCTTGAGGAATTAAGTATGGATCACGTGCAACAAAGGGCAAGCCTTGAACAATTTCTAGGATCATCGCAAATACCATTGAACCGAGAATCGCAACCGCAGCAAGTGGAGTTAATAGCCCTAGAACTAGACAAACGCCGCCAGCAACCATTGATAGGGCAGAGAGAAAACAAAGAAAAACAGGCATGTGCAACGAGTTTGCCCAAGTGCGAAGATGCGTAATTTTGGGATAGCCATGCTGCATAAATAAAATTCCAACACCGACTCTCAGCAGCAATAATGTCCAGCCTTCGATGCCGCTTGGAAATCCAAGATAAAAAATACGGAGCCAATTTAGGACGGCACTTGTCCACTTTTGGTGATCTAGCATCGAGAGATAGCTAACTTGTAAGCAAGAAGCGCTGCTCTAGTAACTTGATTCCTGCTCGACCATACATCTGTCTTTTCAGGAGCTTCAATCGATTAAT
>JADEXW010000477.1 GCA_015206935.1 Pseudanabaenaceae cyanobacterium LEGE 13415
CTTACACGTCGATCGTGGTATCTTAAATTTGAAACCATAAAGTGAGCTGGGACATCAGGCGTATGACTGCGAATTTCAATCCGCTGATTCGGATCGTGACTCCAAATTCACAAGAGCAGGCGCACAATACTAGTGACATCCGCGATCGTATTCATCTGCCACAAGCATCGAACGCGCCAGAGGCTAGAATTCCAGACTTACGATTCGAGCGCATCAAAGAGTTTTTGCAGGCAAGTAATCTTGCACCCAATAGTCAGAAGTCCTATGGCATCGAGTTGGAGCGATTTGTCAACTGGAGCAGTAAAGCGTGGATTGATGTCACACCCAGAGATATTGCTCAGTTTAAGCAGTATCTCGTGAAAGACTGCACCACTCGTCGCGGAAAACCGCTGTCTGCCGCTGCCATTAATCAAGCACTGACCGCACTCAAAAGCTTTTACCGCTGGTTTCAGTTGGCAGGCTATATGGAGATTACGGCGGTTTTGCCAACGGCTGCGGTGAAGTTTCAGAAGTTGGGAAAGCCATTGCCGCGTCATTTCAGCAAGGAACAAATGGAAAAGATTGCTCAAGCGATCGCGCAAGAACTTTCAGGTAATGACGATGTGAACTGGCGCAATCGGGCTTTGTTAGCGGTGTTGACGCATGGTTTGAGAGCGGAAGATGTGGCGCGGTTGGATGTGGGAAACTACGATGGCACACGATTGCGGTTTGTTAGGAAGAAGGATGGCGAGGAAGCGATCGTTCCCCTTCGGCAGGCAGCCCGCGACCACATTCAGGCATATTTGGAACGCAGACGATCTGGGCGAGAAGTGTTGACTGATGAGAGTCCACTGTTCTTGTCCTACGACTTCCACAATCGTGGCAATCGTTTGGGATATCAAGGCATTTACTATTTTGCGAAGCATCGGTTAGGTGAGGCAACTGGGATTGAGAATTTGACTCCTCATCGGTTTCGCCATACTTATGCTTCTGAGTTAGTGGAATTGGGGATTGATTCGCTGCTGGCACGAACATTGACCGGGCATCGGTCAGAGAAGGTCTTTGAGCGCTACATTCAGGGCAAGCGACTGGCAGCGGCGGAATCTGCGTTTTATCAAGCACTTGGCGAGAAAGCGCCTGATTCGGAACAGCAAAAGCCTGAAGATTAAGTTTGTACGGCTCGACTTCTACTTGCTATCCACCGATTAGAACGACGTGGCAGTGATTTTTATACTGGAGGCATTTGGGTGCATCTGGTTAGATTTAATGATAGGGTTATGTCGAAATAGATCTGGATCTCAATCTATTTCGACATTATCCTGTGAAACACAGACGCAGCAAGCACTTCAGCTTTTCCAAACGGAACAGTTCTAAAATCTTGAACTTCTGAAACTGGCTCACAGTAGTAGTTCTAAAAACGATGGATCGAAATAGTTCCGGATCTCGATCCATTTCGATCCCGACAGCGGACAATTAATGCTTGTTGTCCCACAAAACCCCTACATATCAATGCTTTCAGCTAGTGGAGCTAAGGGGAGTCGAACCCCTGACCTTCTCAATGCCATTGAGACGCGCTACCAACTGCGCTATAGCCCCGGATGATTCTTTATCTTACTGTATTTCTCGCGAATAGAGGTAGGGCTTTCAAGGAATTTGGATTTTATAAGCGGCGAAATCATATTTTCGTTTTCTTATTATTTCACTGAAGAATTGGGTATCAAACTTACATAAAGTTGCATAAGCCATATGAGGTTTGAGCAGGCTTCAGAGTCCCACTGAATTCTCTCTCAGAGCCAAATGAGCAGGACGATCGCGACCTGTTGCAATACTTACGGGAACGCCCAACTCATCGATCTGATGCCGAATCCACTCTATTAAGCGGACGGATGGGCGAAATTGATCTTGAAAAGCTCCTGATCTGTCTCAATCAATGTATTACGGCTTTATTCGGACGTGACCAGATTGGTCATAGCTACTTGATGGGAGTGCAGTCTGTTGAGGATTTGCATTTTGCTTGGTTCCATCGGATTATTCCACTGCTTCAGGAATATTTTTACAATGATGGGCAGAAGCTGAAGGCAGTTTTGGGGGATTTTGTTCGGAAGCTGGATTGGGATTAGGCACTCGAAAATCGACTGGCAGAGTTCGTCTCTGAGCCTGACTATCAAATCACCTTAGAGCAAGATTGGCAGGATCAAGAACAGTTTTTGACCGCATTGAATCGCCTTATTCGCAATTCCTGATTTCAAAAGGGATAATTTACGGAAATTTTTTCATGATGGGTCGCCAATATTACATAGATTAGCGATCGATATGCGTGAATTTTATGGGACTATTGAGCCGGATTTAGAATAATGAGCTTGAATAAAGCAGAGGTTTGTCTGTTTTGGTTCGTTTTCTGGATTTTTGTGGCTCATGACGATTTATACTCCTGGTTCCGTCGTAACGTGCCGCGATCGACAATGGATTGTTCTACCCTCGGACAGCCCAGAAATTATTCGATTGCGTCCGCTCAGTGGTAGTGAAGATGAGGTGTGCGGTATTTACCACCCGCTGAAGCTGGATGACTTGGAATCGGCAAAGTTTCCTAACCCTCGCCCAACCAGTGTGCAAGACCATACAGCGGCTCTGATGCTGATGGATGCAGCGCGGTTGAGTTTGCGAAGTGGGGCAGGCCCATTTCGATCGTTGGGGCGATTGTCGTTGCGTCCCCGCCCTTATCAAGTTGTGCCTCTGCTGATGGCGCTTCGGCTAGAAACTGTGCGGCTTCTGATTTCGGATGATGTGGGGATTGGGAAAACGATCGAGGCAGGATTAATTGCGCGGGAGATGCTCGATCGAGGGGAGATTCGACGAATTGCTGTGCTGTGTCCGCCGCATCTGTGTGACCAGTGGCAACGGGAATTGCGGGATAAATTCAATATTGACGCAATCGTAGTGAGATCGGGAACGGTATCGAAGCTAGAACGGCAGTTGCCCTCTGGCGATCACCACATTTTTAGTTATTACCGCCATGTGATTGTCAGTCTGGACTACGCCAAATCAGAGCGGCGACGGGCGAGCTTTCTCACCCATTGCCCAGATCTTGTGATTGTGGATGAGGCTCATACTTGTGCGCGTCCTGGAGGACAGAATTCAGCGCAACAGCAACGGCATCAACTTGTGCGCGATGTTGCCGCAAAAGTGGAACGTCATTTGGTATTAATGACCGCAACGCCACATAGTGGAATTGAGGAATCTTTTCTTTCGCTACTGGGATTGCTACGACCGGAGTTTGAGCAATTTAACTTAGATGCTTTGACGGAACAACAGCGCGATCGTTTAGCAAGCCATTTTGTCCAGCGGCGACGGGCAGATGTGAAACAATGGCTTGGGGAAGATACGCCATTTCCAGAGCGGGAGTCGATCGAATCTTCTTACCGACTGTCTAAGGATTATCGGGATCTGTTTGAGCAGGTCTATGCTTTTGCGCGGGGATTGTTGAAGGCAGAAGGGGTTAGCTATGCTCAACAGCGAGGTAGCTATTGGGCAGCGTTGGCTTTAATTCGCTGTGTGATGTCGTCTCCGGCAGCGGCAATTGCAACTCTAAATCGCCAAGTTGGAAAAGGGGAAGATGCTGAGAATTTGGCATTGGAACCAGATGAGGCACTCATGAATGCTTATGTTTATGATCCAACAGAGCAGGAACAAGCGGTTGATGCAGCACCTTCGGTTGCAATTGAACAAAGTCAAACTTTCTATAGTGAATCTGAATGGCAGACGTTGCGATCGTTTGTTCAATCCGCAGAGAAATTGATGGGCGCAAAAGATGCCAAGCTTCAAGCTGCCATTACGATCGTGATGGGGTTGCTGAAAGAGGGACTGAATCCCATTATTTGGTGTCGCTATATTGCAACCGCAGAGTATGTTGCTCAGGCATTGCAGCAGAAGTTGGAGAAGAAGGGGAGCAGTATTCGCGTCATTCCGATTACTGGATTGGTTTCGGAGGATAAGCGGGAAGAGCGATTGGAGGAGTTGACTCAGTATTCTCAAAGGGTTCTAGTCGCGACGGATTGTTTGAGTGAAGGAGTGAATTTGCAAGAGCATTTTAGTGCAGTGATTCACTATGACTTGCCTTGGAATCCTAATCGCTTAGAACAGCGTGAAGGTAGAATCGATCGCTATGGGCAATCGGCTCCAGTGGTGAAAAGCTTCTTGCTTCAGGGGCAGGATAACCCGGTGGATAAAGCGGTGCTAGACGTTCTGATTCGTAAAGCGGTAGAAATTCACAGAACGCTAGGGATTACGGTTCCTGTTCCAATGGATAGTTCGTCGGTTTCAGAAGCGGTGTTTCAGACATTGTTTGAGCAAACGGCTGAATCGGGTCAACTTTCGCTGTTTGAGCAATCTTCAGAACAACTTTCGCTGCTTGATTTATTGGATGATCCATCGTCTGCGATCGCGGTTGTTCACAAGCAATGGCAACAGGCGGTCGATCGTGAACGGGTGAGCCGAACTCGATTTGCACAACGGGCGATTAAACCTGCTGAAGTGGAGCAAGAACTGATT
>JADEXW010000078.1 GCA_015206935.1 Pseudanabaenaceae cyanobacterium LEGE 13415
GTCCAAAATCAGCAAATTGGCGGGTCTCAACAGCATTTTCGCTAGTGCTAATCTCGCTTTTTCGCCACCACTAAGGGATTCTACTTTTTTGAAAACAGTATCACCGCTGAACAAAAATCGCCCTAAATGTGTCCGAACTTCTTCATTTTTCCAGTCCGGAACTTCGTCATGAATTGTATCGGCAACCGTTTTATTTAGGTCGAGTGCTTCAGCTTGATTTTGCTCGAAATAGCTTGGAATCACGTTATGATCCCCTAACTTGATCGTGCCTTCCGTGGGTTGTTCACTTCCTGTAATCAAGTGAAGTAATGTCGATTTTCCGGCTCCATTCGGTCCTAAAATCGCGATGTGATCCCCACGTTCAATTAGCAATTCTGCGCCCAAAAAAAGAATCTTATCGCCATACATATGCGTGAGGTCTTCGATGATCACAACTTCGCGACCACTTCTTGGTGCAGGCGGAAAACGGAAATGCAGCGTTCTCACATCCGAATCCGGAGCTTCGATGCGTTCAACTTTGTCTAATTGCTTCTCGCGGCTCTTGGCTTGAGTGCTTCGGGTGGCACTGGCGCGGAATCGATCGACAAATGCTTGCTGCTTTTCCAATTCTTTCTGCTGCCGCTCGAATGCACTCATCTGTGCGTCCCGCTGTTCTTGTTTCTGCTGCAAGTAAGCGGAATAGTTGCCTAAATAAGTCGTGGATACGCCGCGCTCAGTTTCAACAATTTGGGTGCAAAGTCGATCGAGGAATTCGCGATCGTGTGACACAATCACCATCGGCGTTGTGAGTTCTTTCAAATAGTTCTCCAACCATTCGATCGTTTCTAAATCCAAATGGTTCGTCGGCTCGTCTAGCAGCAAGAGATCGGGAGATTGGAGCAGGATTTTACCCAAACTCATTCGCATCTGCCAACCACCACTGAACGCGCTGACTAATCGATCGCCATCATCCGAATCGAATCCCATCTCTGGCAGAATCTTTTCGATCCGCGTTTCCAAGCCATATCCATCCATCGCCTCGAATCGTCGCTGCAACTTATCCATCTTGTTCAGCAACTTATCGAGTTCCTCCGGTGTCGCGGTTTCCATTGCGCGATGCACTTCAGACAGCGCTTCATGCACATCATTCGCTTCTTTGAAGGCTCGCCAAAATTCCTCTCGAACCGTTCGAGTCGGATCAACTTCAAATTCCTGCGTCAAATACGCGATGTGTAGACTTGCCGGACGAATCACTTCCCCATCTGTCGGCTCGATTTCGCCTGCAATAATCTTCAACTGCGTAGACTTGCCTGCACCATTCACACCGACCAAACCGATCCGATCGCCGGGTTTGACTTCCCAGTTCACATCTTTGAGAACTTCGCCAGTCGGATAGATTTTGCTGACCTTTTCCAGTCGCAACATATAAAACTCCAAGGGTTAGGAATGCAGACAAGTTTTAAAATCTTAACAAAACCTGTGATTTTCGGAGTTTTAACTTAATAACTGGTCGGGCAATGTGAAGGAACCATCCGAATTGGGCGGAAAATCGATCACTTGAACGATCGCATCCGCATTCAATTCGCCATAGATGTGAGGAAAGACTCCCACACCTTCGACGGGATCGTATTTCACTTCTGCACGAACGCGATCGACATCGATCACTAACAGTACCAGCGAAGACTGACCTCGATAAAACTGATTCGCCACCCAAATTACTTGATCCGGAGTTGAACAATGGATGAACCCTTCCGTGTCGAGTGAATCGGCGCGATAGGTTCCGGACTGTTTTGCTGCGATCGCGCGATCTCGTTCTGTGATGTGCAGCAACATTAATTTAGCGATCCCAAGTTTAGTAATGGAAAGGAAAAGGCGTGAAAGAAGGGGCTGGGAGCTTCTTTCGGTTTGGGTGATCCAATGCCAGCGAACAAAGCCATGAGTAGCGTTATGGCGATCGCTTGTAAGAGTTTTTCTAGCATCTCAAACCTCACTCGATTCTCAGGAAAGCAAAGACATCCACCCTTTGCATGATTTTACTCAACTTTCATGCACATGAGCGTATCTTTTAGAGTCTTATAAACTTGCTTCCGTTCCAGTGATCTTCCTCACTTTGACTATAGAAATCTATGACCCGATCAGGCGATTCTAAATGACCTGATTGGGTGAGGCGAGACGGAGAGAAAAAACGGTACTGTACTGACATCGTTACTCCCAATGTTTCAAGAAGACACAACTGTTTAACCCACAGAATTAGTGGATCTGAACACAATTATCTTCGCTACAAGTGTGCAACCGCTCCGCTGTGATCCTATGGTGCAGGATTGCAGCGGATTTCTAATAGAAACCCATCTGGATCATAGAAATAGATGCCGCGACCTGTGGGACGAGTGACGGGGCCGTGATCGATTAAGACGTTGTGATGTTGCAAGACCGCTACGGCTCGATCGAATAATTCTGGCGCGATATCAAACGCGAAATGATTCATCCGAGTAAAGCCTTTTTTCGGGTCAGGATCAGGCGGCGTTAAATCTGGCTCCCAAAATAGATCGATAATCGTTCCATCGGGTGTTTTGAAGTTAGCAACTTTTCCTGCTGCAACTTCGTTTTTTAAGGTTTCGGGTACTTCTGATCCGGTCAATTCATGCAGACCTAAAACAGTGCCGTAAAATTGGCGCGATGCCTGCATATCTTTTACGTTCAACGCAAGGTGATGCACTTCGCGGAGACAACCTGCAAGAGAAACAGTTGGAGAAGTTGAAAGCATTGTCGTTAATGGCGATTTTGTTCTCAGTTTTAGCGCGTCTCGACGATCGTTTTCAATCCAGTGACGAGGCGTTGAATTCCCTCGATCGCGGTTTCTTTTTCTAAAGCTCCGTAGCCAACTCGCAGATAGCACCCTTGATCTAATCCAAATGTGAATCCTGGAAGCACTGCTACGCGATGATCTTGGATCAATCGTTTGACTAATTCCATCGTATCCATTTCGGTGTGAACTTTGAGCAGAAAATAGAATGCGCCATCGGCTTGAGGAACGGTACAAATGTGACGAATCGTTTCGAGTTCGGATAGGACGATTTCACGAACTTGAGCGATCGCGTTGAGTTTCTCTTCGCAATACGATCGTCCTGCTTCCAAAGCGCCCACGGCTGCAAACTGAGAGACAACAGACGGACAAATAACATTTGTATCTTGAATTTTCTGAATCGATTCTAATAAAAACGCTGGAATGATCATGTAACCAATTCGCCAACTTGCAAAGCCATATGCCTTGGATAAACTGAAAATCGAAATCGTATGGTTAGCACTTTCAGCAATACTAGCCGCAGAGAAATGATCAACACCATAGGTAAAGTATTCGTAAGCTTCATCAGTAATGTGAAAGCAATTAGAATCGCGACACAATTGATTCACTTCTCGCAATGCTGATTCGGAGTAAACTGCACCTGTGGGATTATTTGGAGAAATGGTCACGATCGCACGAGTTCGATCGCTGATTGCAGCCCGAATCAAATCCGGTTGAATCTGATAATTTTCATCCGTTGGAACTAAGACGGCTCGACAGCTTGCAATCTCGATCGCCATTTCATGATTGAAATAAAACGGCGTTTGCAAAATAATCTCATCCCCTGGATCAGTAATCGCTAGCACCACATTCAAGAAAGCCATATTGCTGCCTGCGGTGACAACAATTTCGCGATTTTGCAAATCGATTTTATTTTCGGTGATCAGCTTATTCGCGATCGCAGTTTTCAAAGCTGGAATTCCTTCAACCGCTTGATATTTATGATTATTCGGATTGCTGAGAAATTGCGTAATTTGATCGATCGCGCTTTGAGGGGGCGGATAATTCACCACACCTTGACCGAGCGAAATCGTACCAGGATGTTGCCGAATCAGTTCACCGACAATGGGAATAATCGGAGATTGAACCGCTTGCATTCGAGACGGAAGACGATTGAAATTCATGCCAGATTTGAGGACGCTTAGGACTATCATGGTATCGAACTTCATTCCAGTCGTAAGCGATGGCACAAGAGCAAAAAGATCAAGAACATCCCTTATGGAAGAGCGATCGAGAAATTGTCGATAGTTTACTCACAGGTGAAGCGACCGATTGGAATCTCGCAGAATTGGCGCGTCTTCGTATTCGTTACAATGGCTTTCCTGGTGCGCGTGATATTCAAGCTGATTTAGATAAAGTTTTGAAGCAATGGAACTTGTCTGAGGATGCTTTGTTTGAGAAAACTCGGAAAATTCACGCTGAAACCCAACCTTATAAAGGACGCGGCGCAAAACGAGACGATTGGAGCTAAGAAAAAATCAGCCAAGTTTCGTTCTCCATTAAAATGTAGACTCCTAAACCGATCAGAACGAGCGGCACTAAGATACGGTTATATTGTTCCAACACAGGCGCGATCGCGGGATGACTGGCTAACCAATTCGCGATCGCACACCAAACCGCAACTAAAATTAGAAACACAATTAATACGATCGATAATCGCTGCCAATCCAAACTTGCAAATAGAGGAATGTACGTTGCGATATTATCTCCACCATTCGCAAAAGTTACGATCGCGACACTCAAAATTTGCGGCTGAAAGAATCGCAACAGAACCTTAGTGATTGCATTATTCGGCAATGTTGCACCTTGAATCTCATCGCCCTCTTCGTGAGTGAGAATCGATCGGATTCCCATAAAAATCGGCAACAATCCAAGCAATCCAATCCAAGCTTGTGGAATTAACAATCCGCCCAGAAATCCAACTAAACTACAAGCCACAATTCCACCCAAGCCTAAATACTGTCCGAAATAGATTTGAGTCTTAGTAAAAGAAGCTTGGGAAAAGAACAGCATCAGGACGAACAAATCATCAATATTCGTTGCAGCGAATGCGATCGTACCTGTTAAAACGGTCGAGAAGAACCAGAGCATCGAACAAGACACCTTAAGATCTGAAGTCAACCCTATCAGATTTAAGAGCAGCTATCGCAGTTCTAAATTAGTTGTAGATTGCATATTGGATCTAGCCCCCTAGCCCCCAAGTTTGGGGGGACAAGACTCTTAGCCCCCAGAATTGGGGGTTTGGGGGCTTTTCCGAATCTTACAACTCAAATTGGATTGCTATATGATGCACGGTTTTATTCCCAGCGATCGCTATTTTCCTTATCTCACTTGGACAGATATCGAATCGATGCCCAACAAAGAAAATGTCGTGATCGTGCAGCCGATTGGCGCGATCGAACAACATGGCGCACATTTACCCTTAGCAGTCGATTCTGCCATTAGTGTCGCTGTTTTAGGGAAAGCACTCGATCAACTTGATCCGAACATTCCAGCGTATTCTTTACCGCCTCTGTACTATGGCAAATCAAACGAACATTGGCACTTTCCTGGAACTATCACACTCAGCACTCAAACATTGTTAGCAGTGTTGATGGAAATCTCAGAAAGTATCTATCGGGCTGGATTTCGCAAGCTTGTGTTCATGAATTCTCACGGGGGACAGCCTCAGATTCTTGAAATTGCTGCGCGAGATTTGCACCAACAATACGAGGATTTTGCAATCTTTCCATTGTTTACTTGGAAAGTTCCAACCGTCGGCGCGATCGCAAAAGAACTATTCACCCCCAAAGAACTCGAATTCGGCATTCATGCAGGTGATGTTGAGACAAGTTTGCTACTTTCAATCCTGCCCGATCACGTAAAGATGGAACGCGCGAAGGCGGAGTACCCACTCGGTGAACCGCAATCGGGTGTTCTGAGTATGGAAGGCGCATTGCCGTTTGCTTGGATGACTCGTGATCTTAGTAGCAGCGGCGTTTTAGGTGATCCGACAACTGCGACAAAAGAAAAGGGCGATCGAATTCTGAGCGCACTTGTAACGGGATGGGTGCAAGTTCTCGAAGATGTTTATCAATTTTCGTTACCGACTGCGTGGAAGTGTAAATAAGTTGAAGAAATTGTCGCAACTTTTACTGTGTTTTTCCATACATCAGTAGAATTGGAGCAAATCGCATCCTTTGGAGGTTTGTTATGGAAAATGCGATCGCAACTCCGGTGCTTCAAGTCTTGCAAACAGTACAAGATCTCGACGAAGCCGTCAGAAGCTATATTGCATCTGATTGGCAAGGCGAGGAACTGTTGCGACACTGGCAAGAAATTCGAGATGCCTCACTCACGCTGCTCAATGCTGAATCCGACCCCTTCAAAGTTCCAGGAGAAGATAGCTACTAGATGTAAAAGTTAAATGTAAAGATTCGCGGGTGAATCGCGCAATTGTTCTGATTCACCCTGAATACTTTTGGGGTGTACTTCGATCGCTTCATTATGCACCTCGATGTAGTCGTCCAAGTTTTAATTCAGATTTTGCTGGTCATCGGATTATCGCGTCTGGTTGGGCTAGGATTTCGACGCTTGAATCAGCCCTTGGTAATCGGCGAGATTGTGGCGGGAATTATGCTGGGCCCGTCACTATTCGGCATGATTGCGCCCAATGTTGCGGCGGGATTATTTCCTCCTGAAACGATTCCATTTCTCGGTGTGTTATCTCAGATCGGACTGATCTTTTTCATGTTCCTGATCGGATTGGAACTCGATCCAAAATATCTCAAAAATGGATTGAACGTTGCGATTCTCGTTTCGCATGTCAGCATATTAGTTCCATTTTCACTCGGAACGTTAGCATCTTTATTGCTTTATCCATTAGTTTCGTATAATGGCGTATCGTTTACAGCGTTCGCGCTCTTTTTAGGTGCAGCGATGTCAATTACGGCATTTCCAGTATTAGCCAGAATTATCACAGAAAATAATTTACAGAATAGTCGATTAGGTGCGTTAGCGTTGACTTGTGCGGCAGTAGATGATGTCACAGCTTGGTGTTTGCTGGCATTAGCGATCGCAGTCACTCGCTACAACAATATGATTGCGGCAATTCCAACGATCTTTGAATCGATCGCTTACATCGCAATCATGCTCACCCTCGGACGCTGGCTATTGAAGCAATTTGCGGTGATGTACGATCGTACAGGCAAACTGACTCAAACCGTTCTTGCCATCATTTACATGGTGGTCGTCGTCTCTGCACTCGTCACCGAACTAATCGGAATTCATTTGATTTTCGGAGCCTTTCTAGTCGGTGTAACAATGCCCAAACATCCGGGCTCAACACGCGAACTGGCTCAGAAAACAGAAGATTTTGTGCTGACATTTTTGCTGCCTGTCTTCTTCGCTTATAGCGGGTTGCGAACTCAGATCGGATTATTGAATCGTCCAATTTTATGGGGACTTTGTGTGATCGTGGTTGCCGTTGCGATCGTTGGAAAATACGTCGGAACTTACGCAGCAGCAAGAGTCTCAGGAGTAGAAAAACGAGAAGCGTCGGCACTCGGCTGGTTGATGAATACTCGCGGTTTAACGGAACTGATCGTTTTGAACATTGGTTTAAGTCTGAATGTCATTTCACCGTTACTGTTTACGATGTTGGTGATTATGGCGTTAGTGACAACGTTTATGACATCACCCTTATTAGAGTTAATTTATCCAAAACAACAAATTCGACAACATCAGATCAATCAGCCTGAGATTTCTAAATCTGATCACTATCATGTGTTAGTTCCCATTGCGAATCCAACCACACAACGAGGATTAATCGAATTAGCCATGTCGATCGCAATTGGTAATTCTTCTAAACCTCCGAATGCGATCGTCACTCCACTCAGTCTGATCCAACTCGATCAAGATTACGTTTACGAAAGCCTTCCCAGTGAAGCCAATCGCCAAATCGCGCTCACGAATGAGAAGCTTCAGGAGTTGATTCAAACGTTAGAACCTGCGAATTACCGCCATTTAGTTCGCTCGATCGTTCAAGTCGATCGAGATGTTGCTCGTGCCACGACTCAGATTGCCATGCGCGACCAAGCCGATCTCATTCTCGTCGGTTGGCATCGTCCCGCATTTCACAGTAATCGACTCGGCGGCAGAGTCGGGGAAATTCTCACAATGGCTCCGGTGGATGTTGCAGTGTTTGTCGATCGACAGTCCACAAAGTTAGGAAGTCTCTTACTTCCTTATGTTCCGAACATTCATACTGATTTAGGGTTAGAGCTTGCATTGCGGCTTTTAATCAATCAAGAACATACGCATCTGAGAATTTTGAGAGTGCAACCGTTTAGTGAACTCAGTTCTGAATTTAATGCGTTGCTCGATCGACTTCCCGATCGGATTCGTCGCCGCATTGAGTTGCCGATCGTCGAAGCAAGTTCCCCGATTCAAGCCGTAATCGAAGCTTCAGAAAATGCTGATTTAACGATCGCAGGGGCAAGCCGTGAATGGGGCATTGAGCGGCAAACTTTGGGACGCTATACCGATGAACTGGTTACAGAATGTCGATCGGCGCTTTTGATTACACGGCGATATAGTCAGGTCGCCTCTCATCTCACTTCGATGTTGGAGATTGCTGATGAAAAGCTTGTTTAGTGCGAAATGGTTGGCGTTTTATGGAAGTACGATCGCGTTTGTGATTGCCTTATTTAGTGTTGTCACCAACTATGGAGAAGCGAATCTGAAAGCGCAACCGAAAATTTCAGGAAGATACAAAATAACCGCAGCGAAATTACCAGGATGTTTGAAAGGGAAAGATTTGGTTTTATCGATCGAGCAATCTGGCGTGTATCTAAACGGATCACTTTTGGAAATACCGCATTCAACGCAAGAGCAAACGGCTGCAAAAAAGAAACCTTCACTAATGGGAAAGTTTAGACAACCAAATTTAGAACTATCAGGCAAACTAGCACAAATTCAGGGCTGTGAGAATTCAGACATTTCGATTCAAAGTACGATCGATCAAACTAATTTAAAAGGCAAGCTCAACTTTGACAATACAGCCGTTAATTTTTCGGCAAAGTCTGAAGAATCATCTGAATCAATCAAGAAGTGATCCGAAAGGCTTTATCGGTACGAGTGTAAATCGCGATCGCAGAAATCAACGCAAGCATCACGGGCTGAGAGAGTCGCATTTCTACGACTCCACCAAAGCAGGCTCTTCCGTCACTTCTTCCGGTTGAGGTTGTGATTTCTTCTGAATCAACTGCCCAATATCTTGATTAATTTGGAAATACTGATGAAACTTATCTGTCACCTGCACCAAAGACGATCGACCATCTGAATTTTTTCGCTTCCGCACAAATCCCATCTCCACTAACTCTGGAATGTGCTGATACACGCCAGAGCCGCGAATTTCGACCAGTTCTGTTTGACTCAACGGGCCTTTCAGCGCCACAACTGCCAACGTTCTCAGCGCTCCAACTCCAATATCGGCTGGGATCAGCGCATTAATCAAATTCTGATAGGTTGCTCTTAGCTGCAAACTATAGCCCGATTCGGTTTCGGCAATTTCCAAAGCACCGTCACGATGAGCATACTCAGACATTAGTTCCATCAATGCTTCTTCGATCGTTTTGCGATCTACGCCCGCCAACTCGGACAATTGCGCGATCGTCAACGGTTGCGCTTTCAGGTACAGAATGGCTTCAAGAGTCGTCGTTAAACGAGACATAAGCAAAGCATCAAAAAAGAATGACTAATAGAGTAGCAAACTTCTGCCGAGGCGCTTAACTTGTTAGAGTGGAATTGCCCTAATTTTGTATCAACTTATGAGTGACACGCCTGAAACTCCGGTAACTGAAACGCCTCAAGAACCGAAGCCTAGCTACGTGAAGTTAGCGATGCGGAACATGGTGCGGAAACGCGGCAAATCGATCTTTCACTTCACCCTGACCACGATCGGGCTTTTGGGGACGCTTGTTGTTCTTTCGTATCTCACCCGATAATGCAAATCGAAGTTAGTGTTCAAGATTGCTTTCATCAAAAAATGCCGATCCAGTCGGAAACCTGGGAGATCTGGTTTCGGAAATGGCTTGAATTGATGAAACCGATGCTGGATGGGGAACCGCTACACCCGAAAGAACAATACGAATTAAGCTTACGATTGACTGACGATCGAGAAATTCAGTCACTCAATCAAAATTATCGATATAAAGATCAGCCAACCGACGTATTAGCCTTCGCATCACTGGAGGTAGACTATCCGCAGTTCGATGAAATCGAGGCAGAACCGCTTTATTTGGGCGATATTGTGATCTCGGTCGAAACAGCCGATCGACAAGCATATCCTCACGATTTAGAGACGGAACTGGCTTGGCTAGCGGCTCACGGATTGCTGCATTTGTTGGGCTGGGATCATCCCGACGATGCGAGTTTGGTGCGAATGTTAGATCAACAACAGATTCTACTAAACGCGGTGGGATTGGAAGCGAAACGGTGAAATTGTAAGGTTAAGAACAACTTAACTTGAGAAAATGCTTAAGATTACAGTCTTAACTTTGGTTTTCTCAAATGGCGCTTTACCTTTCCTAACAATGTTGTAATACTGTGTGTTGGATTCTGATGCGATAGTCACGCCATCGGGTATTCATAAGATATCTTGATTGGCTGTTCACCTGGTTTGCTTATGTCCCAAGAACTTCCCACTCCAACTCCCAAGCGATCGAAAGTGGTTCCGCTCCTCAAGCCTGAGCGGGATCTCGCTTGGCAAGTGGCTCCGACGCTGCTCACCAGTTTCCGCTACGCCTGGATGGGTATTAGTTACGCCTTTGTAACGCAACGAAATTTTAGAATTCACGTTTGTCTAGGGTCGATCGCCATCGGTCTTGGACTGCTGTTAAAAGCATCGGTCGTTGAACTGGCAGTGATTGGATTGACGATCGGACTTGTGTTGGCGATGGAATTGCTCAATACCGCGATCGAATCCGTGGTGGATTTGACGGTGAAGCAGACGTATCACGAACTCGCCAAAATCGCCAAAGATTGTGCGGCGGCGGCAGTTCTCGTTGCAGCGATCGCGGCAGTTCTCGTTGCAAGCTGCATTCTGTTGCCGAAAGTTTGGGTGTTATTGCTCCTGATCTTCTGAGAAACTGAGGAAGCGGATTCAAGAGCGCTTTCTCATGATTTTAGTGATTGACAATTACGACAGCTTTACTTACAACCTGGTTCAGTATTTGGGCGAACTCGGTGAAGAATTTGCGATCGCCAAAGATATTCAGGTTTATCGAAACGATCAAATTACGCTGGATCAAGTTCGGGCAATGAAACCGGATGCGATCGTCATTTCTCCTGGACCTGGAAGACCCGAAGATGCTGGGGTTTCGATGGAACTGATCCGGCAATTGGGAGCGAATACTCCGATTTTGGGCGTGTGTTTGGGACATCAGAGTATTGGACAGGTTTTTGGTGGCGATATTGTGTCTGCACCGGAATTAATGCACGGCAAAACTTCGGCTGTCAAACATACGAATGTGGGAGTCTTTGAAGGATTGGACAATCCGATGACCGCGACTCGGTATCATAGTCTGGTAATCGATCGGGAAAGTTGTCCGGCAGTCCTGGAAATTACCGCATGGGTGGATGATCAAACGATCATGGGCGTTCGGCATCGGGAGTATCCGCACATTCAAGGGGTGCAGTTTCATCCGGAAAGTGTTCTCACCGCTTCAGGTAAGCAACTGTTGCGGAACTTTTTGCGATCGATTCAAGATCAGTAATTTCAAACCGGTGTGAGAAAGTATGAAACGCAGGCAGTTCATTCAGTACGCAACCGCAGGATTGGCTTCAAGTGTCGTTGCTGGACAAGCTCAGGCACAATCTGGAGGGCTTTCTGTGCGCTATTTCGGTCATATGTGCTTTCTATTCACCGGGAGCGGTCAGCGCATTTTAGTCAATCCCTTTCAGAGTCAGGGCTGTACGGCTGGCTATCGTCGCCCAAACGTGCAAACTGATTTGGTGATGATTAGTAGCCAAATTCGGGATGAAGGGGCAGTTGATGTGGTGCCTGGAAATCCGAAGCTGCTGGTAGAAGCGGGTGCATACAATGTGGGCGGGTTGAAGATTCAGGGCATAGCGACAGATCACGATCGCGTGGGTGGAAGACGATTTGGACGGAATATTGCTTGGCGCTGGAATCAGGGCGGTTTGAATCTGTTGCATTTGGGTGGAACTGCTGCGCCGATTACGTTGGAGCAGAAGATTTTGATCGGATCGCCCGATGTGGTGTTCATTCCGGTGGGTGGGAGTGCGAAGGCTTACAATCCACAGGAAGCACGACAAGCGCTGCAAGTATTGAATGCGAAGATTGTTGTGCCGATGTATTTCCGTACCAGTGCGGCAAAGGGACAATGTGATCTGGGTGGATTGGATGCGTTTCTGAGTGTGATGAGTGGAACGCCTGTGCGGAAAGGGGGGAATACGATCGCGTTTAGTCGATCGGATTTACCGAAACAAGGATCGGTGATTCAGGTGATGACTTACAGTTAGGTTAATTGCTGCGTTTGTGGACTTGGGTCTGCCCCCAAACCCCCAATTCTGGGGGCTTAAGACTCTTGCTCCCCCAGAATTGGGGGCTGGGGGGCATCTTAGAAGTGTCTTAACTCAAACAAGTAATGCTATACACAGTAGTTTCTAAGGGGATTGGGGGATCAACCCGCTGCAACTAGACCCAATCAATTTCGTATTATTTTTGCAATCTTTCTGCTAGAAATTGCACCAATGCAAATTTTAGAAACAATCATTCAAGCAATTTCAAACGGCAAAAGATTAGAAATCGGATTAATCTTTCAAGGCTTTTTCGTTCTATTTCTAATCGGGCTAATTCCCGCATTTGTAATTTTCAGATTTCGCAATTTATTCACCCGATTCATTCACCCGATTCTATTCATTCTTGCCAGCGTTATTCTTCTCAACTACATCGGTTTAGTGATTCTCTATCCGACTTGGGCAGACTACGCTGATCCGGCTGAAGCAAATGTCGCGATCGTATCCTGGCTATTCCATCGAGGTCAGCCCCTTTACCCAGACTTAAACGCGGCTGAACGTTACATCAACAATTACGGCGCACTTTCCTACGTCATTCAAACCGTATTTCTCAGGGTTCTAACTCCCAGTATTTTCTCTTCAAAAGTTGCAGGCTGTTTAGCAGGATTGTCCAGTCTAGGCTTGATCTTTTTGCTGATCAAGCAGCGATTGGGATGGAGAGCAGCGATCTACGGGAGCGCGATCGCTTCTCTCTGTTTTCTCGCTCAGACTTCCGCATCCGGCTTATTAACTTCATCGTTCTGGGTTAGACCTGATGCTTTATTGCTATTTTTTACAGTATTAGGATTGTTTTTAGTGGTGCGTGGAAAGCGATCGATAGCAATCGTTGGAAGCGCGATCGCACTCGGAATCAGCACGAATCTAAAAATCACAGCCTTTCTTCATTTCATTCCGATTTATGTTTTGCTTCTCTATCGATTTGGATTTATTTCTATATTCATCTCATCCAGTATCGCTCTAATCACGATAGCGCTACCTTATTTGATATTTTCTCAAATCTCATTTAGAAAATATTGGACGTGGTTGCATCAAGTTCGACTCAAAGGAATTAATCG
>JADEXW010000478.1 GCA_015206935.1 Pseudanabaenaceae cyanobacterium LEGE 13415
TGGTAATTTAGTCGCATTTCTACTTTCAAGACGTTTGAAAGTCACGTATTGCATCATTGCCCATGCACTCGAAAAATCGAAATATCTGTTCAGTAATCTCTACTGGCAGGAATCCGAAGATAAATACCATTTTTCGCTGCAATTTACAGCCGACTTGATCGCGATGAATGCTGCAAATTTCATCATCAGCAGCACCTATCAAGAAATTGTTGGAACTCCAGAAAGTGTCGGACAATATGAATCCTACAAATCGTTTACAATGCCCGATTTGTATCATGTTGTCGATGGCATTGAATTGTTTAGTCCTAAATTCAATGTCGTTCCTCCAGGTGTGAATGAATCAGTTTATTTTCCATTTACTCGACCTGAAGAGCGATTGTTGGGCGATCGACAACGCCTAGAAAATCTCTTATTCACCGATGAAGATCCGGATTCGATTTTCGGTACGCTTGATGATCCGAATAAGCGTCCACTATTTTCAATGGCGCGACTCGATCGCATTAAAAATCTCACCGGACTTGCTGAAGCTTACGGAAAAAGTGAAGCGCTTCAATCTCGCTGTAATCTAATCTTGGTGGCTGGAAAGCTTCGAGTTGACGATTCTAGCGATTACGAAGAAATTAGCGAGATTGAGAAACTGTACGAAATCATCGATCGATACAATCTCAAAGGCAAAATTCGCTGGCTCGGTGTGCGATTGCCCAAAGGTGACACTGGAGAAGTGTATCGAGTGATTGCCGATCGACAAGGGATATTCGTGCAACCTGCTTTGTTTGAAGCATTCGGATTGACTATTCTCGAATCGATGATCACTGGACTTCCTACGTTTGCGACCCGATTCGGAGGCCCCCTTGAAATCATTCAAGATAAAGTCAACGGATTCTACATCAATCCCACGGCTCACGAAGAAGTTGCAGAAATTATTCTCAAATTCTTGGATCAATGCGATCGCGATCCGAACTATTGGAATGAGATTTCTCAGAAAGGTATCGATCGTGTTTACAGTACGTATACCTGGAGAATTCACACGACTCGGCTATTATCACTAGCTAAAATCTACGGTTTCTGGAACTATACTTCTCACGAAAACCGCGAAGATCTCCTAAGATACGTCGAATCCTTGTTCTATCTGTTGTACAAACCCAGAGCGCAACGCTTGTTACAGGAACAAATGCAGCAGTAAA
Source organism: Pseudanabaenaceae cyanobacterium LEGE 13415 (assembly GCA_015206935.1). Taxonomy (GTDB): domain Bacteria; phylum Cyanobacteriota; class Cyanobacteriia; order Leptolyngbyales; family Leptolyngbyaceae; genus Leptolyngbya. The sequence goes on from JADEXW010000478.1 coordinate 1,185, forward strand.
AGTGCGATCGCCCTCACACTCAGCAAGGGCGATCGCACTTCAAAAGTCTGGTAACTGATTCGGATCAAAACCTTGCGATCGCAAAAACGCCTCCAGTTGCTCTACCCGTTGCCGTTCTTGTTCTGCCCGTTGTCGTTCTTGTTCTGCCCGTTGTCGTTCTTGTTCTGCCCGTTGTCGTTCTTGTTCTGCTCTCTCATCCGAGGACAACAATAAATTACCTTCACTATCCCACCAGCGCAACCAAGGCAGCGTTTGATTGACAAATTGCCCTTCCCAAATCCCCAACTCCACACCCATTGGAGGAATCGAATAATGCCCCCGTTCGTTCGGGCGACAGCGCTGGTAACGGTTTGCAATCAGTTCATACACTTCCACAGAAGCCTTCTGCACTTCGTAGATCGCATAAAAGGGAATATGAATTGCTTGCTCATACACCCAAAATTTACCCGCTTTAGCAGACTCACTACTAAATGGAGAAGTGTAATCTCGTTCCTCTGACCCATCGCCAGAAACAAACTTGATCGCGATCATCGGCGCGATAATTTCTTTCCACATCACATACGATCGGCGCGTCTGTCCATCCAGTAACGGCGATACATTCGGAACATAGAACCAATCCGGTGCTTCGGCTCCTCGCTCTGGTGGATCAGTCAATCGCCAATAAATACCGCAATCTTGCCCGATCGCATATTGCCCATCCGGGTGCAGCGCGTCCAAAGTCGGCTGAATCGAAGTTGTCAGCAGAATGCTCTGCGGATGTTCCTGGAAGTTTTTCACGAACGTACCATCGGACTCTGGTAACTGAGTGTGATCCGGCAAGCTGAGGGGAGGTTTAGCGATCGTCATAGGAATCATCTTCCAAGCGAACAGCGGTTGCTCTCATTGTAATTCTTTTGTTCTACATTCACTCAGCAGAAAGCAAAAAAAGAGGGATTGCTCCCTCTCGTCTCAGTTTCTACAGTTCCGATTCAGTCTCTTGTTTCTTGCGGTACTTCAGTGCGATCGCGCCAACTAAAGTTAATGCTGCGATCGTGCTGGGTTCGGGTACTTTCGCGGGCTTGGGTGTTGTCACCTTGGGAGGCGGAGTCGTGATAATTGGCGGAGTCGTATTGGGTGGATCGTTCGGCTTTGTTCCATCGATCGGGGTGTTAAACAGGGGCGGAGTCGTAACAGGTGGAGTTGTGACAGGTGGAGTCGTAACAGGTGGAGTTGTGACAGGTGGAGTCGTAACAGGTGGAGTTGTGACAGGTGGAGTTGTGACAGGTGGAGTCGTGACAGGCGGAGTTGTGACAGGTGGAGTTGTGACAGGTGGAGTTACCACACCAGCATATGTGCCACGACCTGTACCGCTTGCACCTGACAGATTTAAAGATTTGCTGTCGATGCTTTGATAGCGAACTCCGAAATTGCTGAGGCTCAGAGTGCTGACATTACCACTCAACGCTAGCGTGAAGCTGAACTTGCCAGAATCAAAGGTTCCAGGAAGTGAGGTGCTGTTGTTGACCCCTCCACTAGTTCCTCCTTGGCAAGTGTTTCCAGTGTTGAAGCAGACATCAATGTTGCCAAATTGATTCGGGAAAGAGCCACCTAAATGCGCTTTATCAAAGACTCCACTAGCAGCCGTTGAATTTTGAATGAGTGTTGCGCCTGTGTTGAAGCCGAATCCTGAAACACGAGAAAGAACGTCACCGCTGGAAGTATTGTCAAGCAGAGCATCAAACGTCGCGATCGTATTTCCATTCTGGGTGGTGAAGCCTTTGAAGGTCAGATCAACAAACGAAGATAAGTTGCTGACGTTGCTGCCGCCTACATTCCCGTCAAAGTTGATCCGGAAGATCTTGCCCAAGTCTGCAAGTCCCAGAGTAAAAGAACTGGTCGTGGGGGTTGCTGACTGAGTTGGAGCGACAACTGTTTGAGTCGGAGTTTGAGGTTGGGTCTGAGTCGGAGTCTGGGTCTGGGTTGTGGAATTGGAGTTGCCGTTACCATTCCCGTTGTTTGCTTTTGCAAATGCTGGATTCGCAATTACTAACAGCGTTAAACTCGCGACTCCAGAACAGAGCATCAAGAGAGCAGGCGACAAGTTCTTGGACATCTGAGTAAATTGAAAACAATATGTATAAGCTATTACATGAATCTATTGAACATTCATGATGATTCCGCTGACTTAGAAGATTCTTCATATAAATTCTGTACTTCAGTAATATTACGGTTAATTTTAGCTTCATCTAAAAGACTTTCTGCCAGAGTAGAAGCAGAATTCAGTAATTTACTGAGAAGATTGTTCAACGCCGAATGAATCCACAAGTTCAAATTCAGTAGAAATTCGGACTCAAGGAATGCTGATACACACAAAATAAAAGGCTGCGATCGACTTCAAGAGTTCTGCATTTTTACCGAAGTCAATTGATCGGAGAATAGACAGTTGACTGTGCCAAAATCTTTTCTGCGCATCCCCGTGATTTCAGCATTGTCGCTTACTGGGTTCTCGACATAATGGTTCCTGTTTTGACAGTGCCGTGAGTCAAGAATATGAATGCGATCGTTCAATCATTGTCTTCTCTCAAAAAGCTATTCATTGGATTGTGCTGCATTGCACTGCTATGTTTACCTGTGGCGGCTCAAGAGATTGATCAACTCAAGCAGCAACAGCAACAATTAGACCAACAGCGATCGCAAATTCAAAAAGAGCGTGAGAAAGTCCAACGTCAAGAGCGATCGGCACAAAGAGATCTCAGTGGTATTCGGCGCAATATTCAAACAACGACAACTCAGATTCAGAACACAGAAGCAAAGCTGAATAATGCAAATCGAGTGCTGAAAAAGCTAGAGACGGAGTTAGGTAATGCAGAGAAAAGCTATCAGCAGAGACAATCTGCGACTGCTTCCCGACTGCGATATTTGCAACGTCAGCAAGCGAGTCGAGGCTGGGCAGTTTTATTGCAAAGTGAAAATTTGAATGATTTTCTCGATCGGCGTTTCCGACTAAAGCAGATTTATAACCACGATCGACGAAATTTGGCGGATCTGAAAATGGAGGCGGAAAAGGTCGATCGTCAACGTCAACAAGTCGAACAGCAAAAGATTAATACTACGTTGCTCGCTCAACAGTTAATGGTGCAAAAAGCTCAATTCGAGCAGCAAGCAGAGTCTCAAAAAGAAATTGTTGAGCAACTCAGAACCAATCGCCGCGCTCTCGAAGCCGCAGAAGCTCAACTTGAAAAAGACTCGAAGAGCATTGGAGAACTGATTCAAAGACGCATTGCAGAGGAACGCGCTAGAAATGGCATTGTCCTTTTAGGAACTGGACAATTTAACTTACCGAGTGATGGTCCAATGA
>JADEXW010000079.1 GCA_015206935.1 Pseudanabaenaceae cyanobacterium LEGE 13415
GACTGGATTTTCTGGAACTTATCGGATTGAACTCGATCGAATTCCTGAAACGGGAGCGCCGCAGAGTTTTGCCTGATGTTGAATCGTTAAGGCTACCGTGTACACACCCCTGATTCTAAGTTCTGCCGCAATCACAAATGAATGGGGTGTGAGAAACGCGATCGCAAAAATTGCTGATGCGGGAATCGTAAGAAGTGATTAAATGGCTACTCAGTAGAGATCGAGGTACTTATGGATTCTGCTGTTGCATCTCGCCTTCAACTCCCCGTATTTGATCGGTCGATCGCGCTTCAAACTTATGAACTCAGCAAAATCTATCGCGCTGGGTTCTGGATGAATAAGAAAGTGCCTTCGCTCAATGGTGTCAGTCTCACTGTATACGAGGGTGAAACATTCGGCTTGCTTGGACAAAATGGAGCCGGAAAGACGACTTTGCTCAAAACCTTGCTGGGAATTGTTCGCCCAACTTCTGGACGAGCCACTGTTTTAGGTGAACCTTTGGGCGATCGCTCCGTAAAACAACGGATCGGCTACCTACCTGAAAATCCCTACTTTTACGATTACCTCACAGGTTGGGAAGTGCTGAACTTCACTGGAGATTTATTTGGAATCGAGCGATCGCAACAACGCAAACGCATTCCTGAACTACTCGATCTCGTCGGTCTGGCTCAATCTGCGGCAAAGAAAAAACAATTGCGTCAGTACTCGAAAGGAATGCTGCAACGAATTGGACTTGCACAAGCATTAATCAATGATCCGGATCTCGTTTTTCTAGATGAACCGATGTCAGGACTTGATCCACTTGGACGCTATCAAATGCGGGAGATTATTCTATCGCTCAAATCCCAGGGCAAAACGATTTTCTTCAATAGTCATGTTTTGTCTGATGTTGAGAAGATTTGCGATCGCGTGGCGCTTCTTGCCAAAGGTGAATTAATCGCGATCGGGTCGATGCAAGACCTCCTTGGAACGGCGGAACATTACCAAGTCACCGTCAAAGGCGGAAGACCAGAAATGCTGAGTCAATGGATTCCAAAACTAGATCTTCAGGATGGATTGTGGACAGGACAACTGAACGGACAACCGGAGGACTTTCTGGGTAGTTTGCGTTTGATGAATGCTCAATTAATCTCGATCGAGCTTGCCCGTCCATCCCTTGAAGAATTCTTTGTCCGTCAATTGAGAGAGCGCGGAATTCAATCGAGTAGTTGATGCTACCTCTTTTTCTCAGTGGATCTAAGGAGCATTCATCGAAACTTTATCTAGAGATCATCAAGAACACCGTAGAGCTATTGAGACACAAAGTGAACACTGGGCAATGATCCCCACTGGTGAGGGCAAGCGCCATGTTTCAAGACACCTCGATCGATGAACTGCCTGTTTTGTTGGATCGTTTTCCAGATTCAGATTCGCTCTCTGATGCTCCCGATTGGCTCGATGATGAAATTCCACCCTTAGAAAAATCTCTTGATGCTGACTGGCTTGTTCAGCCCCTTGAGTCCACCATTCAAACCCCTGTATTCTCTTGCCTTCAATCTCTTAAATTCGATTACTCTGTCCGCCACATTCTGATTCACCCGACTCAAGATTTGATTTTCACAGTCGGTTCTCCGACGCGCGGTAGTTCACCTGAATTCACAAACACAATTCAAGTTTGGAACTGGCGATCGAATAAGTCCATTTTTACCTTCAAAGGTCACACGGCTCCGATTCGTACAATTGCTCTGAGTCAAGATGGAAAACTGTTAGTGAGTGGGAGTCACGATCGCACAATTAAAGTTTGGAATGCGCTTACAGGTGAAGAACTATTTACACTGAATCAGGATAGTTCTGTCACCGCGATCGCACTCAGTTCTGATGGAAAAACGTTAGTCAGTAGCGGCTGCAATTCTTATGAGATTCGCGATCGACAATTGCAGATTACAAAGCGCGATCGTACTCTCCGAATTTGGGATCTTTCCACAGGCAAAATTGCTCATACACTGCCTTGTATCACTGATGTTCCAACTCTAATGACGGGAGCCAGTGGGAAAGTCTTGTTGAAGTATGAGCAGCAATTAGAAGCAGTGAATTTGGAAACTGGGAGAACCATTCCGCGCTTAAATTGGTTGAAAGATTGTGAACAAGTATTAGCGATCGCGTCAAATTGGGAAAGTGCGGCAACAATGCTTGATCGACAAGTGACGATTCTCAATGTTGCAACAGGCGAAGTGCAATGTCGAATTGGATTGGATGTATCCGATCGTTCAATTCAAGTATCTGCAATCAGTCCGGACGGAAAATGGTTTGTGGCTGGATTTCAGCGATCGAATTTTCATCCAAGACACCATAATTATCTCAGACAAAATGTTTTGAGAATTTGGAATGCACAGACTGGAAAACAGATTGAATGTTTTTCTGAATCGGAGGGATTATGGCAATCGATCGAATTTAGTCAAACGAGTCGATCGTTAATCACTAGCATTGGAAATTCTGTAAAAATCTGGCGACTCTAACTTTGATAAATCATGCGGAATTTTAGTGATCAGATTGCTAGAATTCCGCTTCATCCGTCAGCGTTTCAATTAATAAATCCACCTGCTTTTGTCGCTCTGCCAGAAACGATTCGCACTGCCGCAAATAGTCAACCGCCGCAGAAAACTCTTCAAACACATCTGCTAACTCCAATTCCCCTGATTCAATCCGCGTTAAAATCCGCTCGACTTTCGCCACTGTTTGTTCATAGTTCCAAGAGTCAGTAGAAAGGGGAGACATTCTTTCAGATTTGGCATTCGAGGATTGATTCATGAGATAAGTCGATCGCTAATTCATTTATACCGTTTCATTCTTAGATTGAACTGACACGCTGGTCACAGTAACATCAATCTGCCCTTGTCCCAACTGAATCGTCAAATTTTCACCTTCCTGAACATCAGCACTCGATCGCACAATTCCCGATTCCGATCGCACGACTGCATATCCCCGTTTCAGAACCGCCTCTGGATCAAGCGTACTCAATTTCTCCTGAAGCAACTCACAATGTTGTGATGCCGTTTGAAAGCGTCTCTGCGTCGATTGAATTAACCGTTGGCGTAACCAAGAAATCACTTGCGCTTCTTGTTTCAATGCCCGATCGAGCTTCAATCGAGAAAAGCGATCGCGCAATCCCCTTAATCGATCGTGTTCCGCGCTCATATATTGCAGCACAGCTAAATTTAGCGCCTCCATGCGATCGTGATGCAATTCATATAAATCCGACAAACACGGAACCGCCTGTTCCGCCGCCGCCGTGGGAGTATGCGCCACCACATCCGCCGCCAAATCAGAAAGCGATTCATCTCTTTGATGTCCAATCCCTGCAATCACCGGAATCGAGCAATTCGCGATCGCCCTTACAACATCTTCATCATTAAAACAGACCATATCTTCGATCGCGCCGCCTCCGCGTGATAGAATTAGTACATCTGCTCTTCCATCCCGTTCCACCCGCTCGATCGCAGACACGATCGAAGCAGGTGCTTGATCTCCCTGTACCAACGCAGGCGAAAACAGCACCCGCAACCCTGGATACCGTCGCTTGAACGTTCTTTGAATGTCTCCCCAAGCGGCAGCCTGCGGTGAAGTCACCACGGCAACCGTTTGCGGATGAGTCGGAATGGAACGCTTACGATCCGGGTCAAACAGTCCCTCGGCTTCGAGACGGTCTTTTAATTGACGCGATCGCAATGCGCGTAAGCCTTCCCCCGCCGGGAGCGCTTGCCAGACGATTAACTGATAGCTGCCTCGATGCGGCTGGACATGCACACGACCGAGCAAAATCAACTGATCACCAGGAGCGGGTACCGTCGTCAACTTATGCAACTGACTATTCCAAACCACACATTGGATCGCAGCCTTCGCATCCGGGTCTTGCAGCGTAAAAAACAACCCGCTCTTGTACCGCGTCGCACTCGACACTTCCCCAGTGAGCCAGACTTGGCGCAGTTGATCATCCTGCTCGATCAGCGACTGAATGTAAGCCGTGAGACCCGCCACCGTCAGGGCGGTATCCGGAACCAACAAATTCGGCAGTTTCGAGGTCATTCTCGTTACCCTAGAAGAAGAAATACGACTTGTGCGGAGAGCGGTTTCCTCTCTATGCTACAAAGTTTGGCAATTGGGTGATAGTTCGATCGTAATTCGGCTACAATTGCCCATCCTGATCTGTCCCCACTCTCTTTTCTACATCACTTTCTGAGGCGCTAATGGCAGCTAAAACAACAACAACTGAAACAAACGATAAGCAAAAAGCCCTAAATCTCGTTCTGACTCAGATCGAGCGCAACTTCGGGAAAGGCAGCATCATGCGTCTGGGCGATGCCACCCGAATGAAAGTAGAAACGATTCCGACGGGAGCCTTAACGCTGGATTTGGCGCTGGGTGGCGGTTTGCCGAAAGGTCGGGTAATCGAAATCTACGGTCCTGAAAGTTCGGGTAAAACGACATTGGCGCTCCATGCGGTCGCAGAAGTGCAAAAGGCGGGTGGAATCGCGGCTTACGTCGATGCAGAACACGCACTTGATCCAAACTACTCCGCCGCTTTGGGCGTAGACATTGCAAATCTGCTGATTTCTCAACCGGACACGGGAGAATCTGCCCTGGAAATCGTGGATCAATTAGTTCGATCGACTGCCGTGGATGTCGTGGTTGTGGACTCGGTTGCCGCATTGGTTCCTCGCGCTGAAATTGAAGGGGAAATGGGCGACTCGCACATGGGTCTGCAAGCCCGATTAATGAGCCAAGCACTGCGGAAGATTACAGGCAACATCGGTAAATCAGGCTGTACGGTGATCTTCATCAACCAGTTGCGTCAGAAGATTGGTGTCACCTACGGTAGCCCAGAAACGACGACAGGCGGTCAAGCGCTGAAGTACTACGCTTCGGTGCGGCTCGACATTCGCCGGATTCAAACCTTGAAGAAGGGAACCGAAGAGTTTGGAACTCGTGCAAAAGTGAAGGTCGCGAAGAACAAAGTCGCGCCTCCATTCCGAATTGCCGAGTTTGACATCATTTTTGGTAAGGGGATTTCGACTTTGGGTTGCTTGGTTGACCTTGCAGAAGAAACGAATGTCTTGGTTCGGAAGGGTGCATGGTACAGCTACAAGGGCGAGAATATCAGCCAGGGTCGCGATAATGCGATCAAGTACATGGAAGAACGTCCAGAAGTTGCGAAGGAGCTTGAAGTTCAAGTGCGCGAAAAGTTAGAAATGGGCGCTCAAGTGTCTGCGAATTCGGTGGGTCAGGTCGATGAGCATGACAGCGAAGAGGATGAAGCACCAGACGAAGAATAAGAGGAATGGGCGATCGTTGTTTTGAGCGATCGCTAAAATCTCTAAACCTTTGGGCAGGCTCTACGCCTGCTTTTTTATTGGCTAGTCTCTGAAACTTAGATGTAGCATAGTTCAAGCGACTTTTAATACCAGTGAGTATCGGTGATGAGTGGTCCCAAGTTTGTTCGATTCTTCTCTCCCATTCTACAAGCGCTAAAAGAGTTAGGTGGATCGGGTCGCCCCTCAGAAGTTCGCGATTTTATTGCGAAGCAACTTGACCTTTCTGAAGCGGAAAGAACCGAACTACTGGAAGGTGGCGCACCCCGATTTGATAATCAGGTTGCATGGGCGAGATTTTATCTGGTTAAAGCGGGTCTAGTTGATTCATCCAAAAGAGGCGTATGGAGTTTAAGCGATCAAGGTCGAGAAATTGAAACACTCACACCTGATCAATCGCTGCTTTTATTTAAGCAAATACATTCGGAATTTGAGAGCGATCGAGCTTCAACCAACATCAATGAAGAAGACGGGGCTGTAGAAGAGAGTATCGCTCCAAACGATACCGAAGTAAGCGATGATTCTTCGTACCGCAGAAAACTTTTAGACATGATGTTATCTCTTCCTCCTGATGGCTTTGAGCGATTGTGTCAGCGGTTATTAAGAGAATCAGGATTTGAACAGGTCACAGTTACGGGACGATCTGGAGATGGCGGAATTGATGGACATGGAATTCTACAAGTCAATCCGTTCGTTAGTTTCAAAGTTCTATTTCAGTGCAAGCGTTACTCCGGGTCAGTATCTTCTCCACAAGTTCGGGATTTTCGAGGGGCAATGATGGGTCGGGCAGATAAAGGAATCATTCTAACGACTGGAACATTTACGCCTGATGCTCAGAAAGAGGCTGTGAGAGATGGTGTTCCACCGCTTGAGCTTGTTCATGGAGAAAAGCTTTTAGATATGTTTGAAAGCTTAGAATTAGGCTTAATCCCACGCAAAACATACGACGTTGATTTGCACTTCTTTAAAGAGTTTCAGTCTTGATAACGAATCAGATGTTGAAGTCACTTTAGAACGCTTGCTGGAACAAATTTGCGCTGCGATCGCAATCTACACTCTTGAAAAGAAACGGTCGATCGAACAATCTCATCATTGATTGCGCCAACCCACTAGAATAATCACATCCATCTCGAATAATTCATTGCCATGCAGCAATTCTCGATCGAAGAAATGCAAGAGCGCTCCCAAGATGTTCTCACCTCCGCAACCCGTGAACCCGTCGTCTTGATCGATCAATCTCAACCTAGTTACGTGCTGCTGTCGGTTGAGAATTATCAACAACTCATCGATCGCTTGACCGAACTCGAAGATCACGCGCTTGGGCAACTCGCTAAACTTGCACTTCAAAGCTCATCAATGATGGGAACCGAAGCTTTCGTCGCTGAACTGCAAAAACTCGCTCAACTCGACGAAAGCAATTCATAAATACGATGGCAAAACTGGATGGTCTTGAAGCTGTTTTAGAATTTATCAAAGGACTTCAACCTAAAATTACCGCTCAAATTGCTAAAAAAATTCTTGCACTAAACATTGATCCTTTACCTGCGGATAGCAAAGAACTCAAGGGATATTCAGGCTATTACCGAGTAGATTCTGGTGAATATAGAATTGTCTATCGCTTCGACTCAGAAGAGGATCTAGTCCAAATTGTTCTGGTTGGCAAACGCAACGATGATGAAGTTTATAAGCAACTCAGGCGCTTACTTGATTGAATTAGGTAGTTCCGCAACCGACTCAGCGATCGCAATTCGCACGACTGGGAAGAAATTGTCGATCGGCAATCACACAGACTCACTAGGATAACCAAATCTATCTCGAATAATTCTAAATGTTTTTCAGAAGAATGTGCGGAATTTTTGTGATGTGTGTGTATAGAAGGTTGTGATCTTAATTGGCAGAAAAGTAATTTGGAAATCTAATCTTTATCAAGATTTGTTCCCGGATTTTACCTTCAATTTTGTATCTCGCTTTACAATTTAGAGTTTTCCTGTTTGAGGAGACGCGAATGCTGAGTAAGTTTCTCTCGGAAGATTCAAGCGATAGCAATGAGATCAATACTTCCATTCTCAAGATTCGAGGAAGAACAATTATATTTGCTAATTCAATCTTTCAAATATCAAATATCTCCGGTCTCAGATTACTTAACCTATCACGAATACAACCCTTTCCAAGATATCTTGTGTGGTTGATTGCAATTGGTTTAGCTTTGTTGCTCCTTTTTCCTGGAAATATCAAAATCTTTGGCATAGTGATGCTTGCTTATGCTGGATGGCAGTTCTACCAATATGAGCAGAATAAACTTAGAATTCGTTATGGGTTGAAAATAAGTTTAAACTCAGGCGAGAAACCTATCATTACAAATTCTGATGAAGAAATTCTGAAGGAAATTATGCTGGTTCTGTATAACATTATGAATAATGACGAACCAAGAGCGGTTACTTTCAACCTTGATCAACGGCAAATCGTAGAAGATAGGTCAATCAATATTGATCAGATGTCTGGTTCTAATTTTGTAAGTGGAAATGTTACTGGAGATGTTGTGAGTAACGTTTAGCGTTTGTAGCCAAAAGGAGATAGTTTATGACAGGCGATCAAATCAACATTGGGCAGATGAATCATTCTAATGTCGTTAAGGGTGATGTTTTCGGTAATGTGAGTAGTTCCTCATATGAAACAACTCAAAAGCAATCACTTGCTGAAGCAGCCGCCGAAATTCAGCGTTTGTTGAAGCAGCTTGAAGAAACGAATCCTACTGCAACCGAGAATGAGCAGGTTGCTTATCTTAATATTGCTACTAAAACAGATATAAAACAGCGAACCATCTCTGCTTTGAAAGGGGCAGGTGAAACCGCGATCGATGAGTTCATTTTAGAAAACAAGTATCTCAAAGTTGCAAAAGCTGCCATCAAAGGTTGGTTGCAAACAAGCAGTTAGCGCTCTGTGGATCTCACCTCAAGGCGATCAAAGCATCTATCAATTCGCTGAAATAAGCGAGCAGACAATACAGATATTCTTTAACCATCTGTCTCTATTTGGTCAAGACAAGCTACTTTCTCCCATGCTTCCAGGATTTGAGTGTGCGGTAGCTGAATTCTTCCGTTAATCTTCCTCGGTTGGAGGAGGTGTGTGATTTTTCCAGCGTCCCGCCTTGCGAACAGACTCCATCAGCAAGTATTCAATCTGGGCATTGACGCTCCGAAGGTCATCGGCAGACCAGCGCTCCAGAGCATCATACAGCTTCGGATCAAGACGCAGCAAAAATCGCTTCTTCTGACTCATGCGTAAAGTGTTCCAGTATTGATCACAGGTTGAGTATTTTGCTCCGAAGTGAGAACCACAAGCAAGTTATTTACCATTGTTGCTTTGCGCTCTTCATCCAGTTCAACAATTTTTTCCTCGCTCAACCGCTTTAAAGCTTCATCCACCATTCCAACTGCACTCTCTACAATTTGACGACGTGCATCAATGATCGCCTGAGCTTGCTGACGACGCAACATTGCTTGAGCAATTTCGGGTGCATAAGCAAGATGAGAAAGCCGCGCTTCTAACACTTCAACTCCAGCGATCGATAATCTCGCCTGAAGTTCTGCCTGCAATGCGTTGAGAATTTCATCAGGCACACCCCGCAGAGAAGGCGTTCCAGCAGGTGAATCGTAAGGATAGCTAACTGCTAATGTCCGAATTGCGGTTTCGCTCTGAGTTGCTACAAAATCCTCATAGTTATCGACGGCAAAGCGCGATTTTGCTGAGTCCTGAACTTGCCAGACGACGACAGCCGCAATCTCGATCGGGCTTCCCTGAGCTTCGTTGACTTTGAGAATGTTGCTGTTAAAGTTGCGAATTCGGAGCGAGACTCGACGCTTTCCAGCAAAGGGATTCGTCCACCAAAATCCAGCTTCTCGCACTGTCCCGATGTAGCGACCAAAGAAGGTGAGAACGACTGCTTCATTCGGCTCTACAGTGAAAAAGCCGGAAATTGCAGGGAGAATGACCGTGAATAAAGTTGCGATCGCCCAAACAATTAATTCTGGATCATCCAGCAACGTATTCAAGTTTTCTAACTGTCCTGGAAATTTCTGAAGCAATGTCCAAATTCGCCAACTTCCAAAAGCAGTAATGACTCCAACGATTCCCAGCACAACAAATCCATTGAGTTTGAAGGCGGAAGATTCTGCGATCGATTTCATGAGAAGTTCCTCAAATCCGATACCAAATTGATATCACATTGAAGTCAGAAATGCCAAGATCTTCCTATAGTGGTATGAAGTTCTATAAGTTCTGTATAATAGTGGTATCAGGCACAGAAAAAGATTCGGACATGCTTCAAGGCATGGTGACAGGTTTATAAGTGCCTCCTGTAACACTTCATTCGGGAGGAACTTCCATGAAATTGTTTAATCGTCAAAAGTTAGAAAAGAATCGCGCACAGGTTGAACCAGAATCCATCTTACATAAAGAACCAGAGGGTCATGTTCACCCGAACTATCGTCACTGGGTTTATCTGAAGCGATCGGGCGATCGCTAAAGTGCTTTTCTAACTAATTCTGCGGTGCGTTCAGCACTATCAATAATCGCGATCGACTTTGCATGGTTTGACATGCTTCTCAGTCGATCGCGATTTTCTAGTAGTTCCAAAACAATGTTCTGAAGCTGTTCGACACTGAGTTCTGATTGTCGATACATTTCTGCTGCACCTGCATTCACCATCACTTTCGCGTTAAAAGCTTGATGATCTTCTGCTGCAAAGGGAAAGGGAATCAGAATGGCAGGTGTTCCAGTCACAAGTAGTTCTGTAACCGTTCCAGCACCAGAACGACTGATTGCTAAGTTCGATCGCATAAACAATGCTGCCATGTTCTGATAGAACGGCAAAGCTAAATACTGCGGGTGTTGGAGAGCTTTTGCGTCTGGATCATTCTCTCCAGTTAAATGCACCATCCAAGCTCCTTTCTCAAACCAAGCAGGTGCAGCTTGTCGAACTAATTGATTCATTGCAACTGCACCTTGACTACCACCGACTACAACAATCAGCGGTACATTCTCTGGAATTGGTAAATCTAAAGGTTCTGAAAGTGCAGATCGAAACTGCGATCGTACTGGTGTTCCGACTACTGCCGTTTTCGCTTTTGGAATCGATTTCGCAGCCATCTCAAAGCCGATCGCAACTAAGGTACACCAAGGCGCAAAGAAGCGTGTTACCTTACCAGGTAAAGCATTCGACTCATGCAGAATCACAGGCAAGCCCAGCGATCGAGCAGCAATAATTGCAGGTGCAGAAATATATCCTCCTGTTGTAAATACGCCCTCAAATCGACCTTTCTGCAATATCTGGCGAACATTCCAGATTGATCGAACTAATCGAGAGAAAACTTTGATTGTTCCTAGTCCAAGTTTTTGTTGGAAACCTGCCACTGAAATGTAGTGAATCGGGTATCGATCACCCACTAACTGAGACTCTAAGCGATCGGGCACTCCGAGCCATTCGATCTCAAAATCTGGGAGTTGTTCCGCAACAGCGATCGCAGGAAATACATGACCGCCTGTACCACTTGCAGCGATCAAGAGGCGGCGATTTTCGGGCTGACTTAAGGACAATTGCACAACTAAAACTCAGCAGTTCACGAAGGGCATTCTACCGCACTTTGATCAGGAAAACTCCCGCTCTAATCTGTTCCTCCCCAAGTCCAGGTTGGATTTCCATTTCGCACCGAGCGCTCCAGAATGACCGTTGTAAGATCATTGGCATCATTCTTTCCAGTCATGTCCAGAATCAGGTAAACCTTGCCTTTTACAAAGCGTAGACGCAGGTAAGAGTGCCCTTGATAAGCTTCACCTTCGATCCGAGCAATGCCAGCAGTGGCTTTACACTTGCTGTACTTTGGCTTGAGTGTTCCAACCCAAATAGCACTAAAATCATCGGTGTTCGCGATCGTCATTTTTTCAGCGATCGCGCTGAGGTTTGCCGATCCATCGATTGTGTAACCTCCTTCACGGTAGGGGCGAGAGGTTTCTGTTAAGGTCACTTTTTCAGGACAGAGATTGCCAGGATTTTGACCATCATTGGTGGGCAATACTCGCATTTCAATCGTGGCAGCATTGACTGTAGCGGCTGAGAGAATAGATAAAACAGAGGCGAATAGAACAGCAATCGATCGCATAGAATCAAACCTTTCAGATAATTTGACTAGCTACACTACGCCTGAATGAATTTCCTGAACTAGAAATTGAGCATGAAGTATTTAGTAAAAAAGCGCGATCGCTCTCTTTCAAGAACGATCGCGCTTTCGGCTTTAGGCACTTAAAACTAATAGCAGTGAGACAATACTATGCGATCGCAAAATCTGTATACTGTCGCAAATGAGGCGGATGGAACGCAAGCACGAGACTGCTATCAGACACACCCGCATCTAGATAATCCGTTACAACGCCTGCTTCTGTCCAATCTTCCTCAATCCAAATTTTGTCATTACGAAGCCGAACATGAATAACGGTATTCTTAACCCTCTTATCCAAATTCCAGCCTAGGTTCACCATAAGGTAGTTTCCACTGTTGTCATCAAAAATAGTAAAGGTCTCTACGTTTGAAGAATTAGATTTAGATGCTAGACAACAATACTCAGTTAGGATTTTTTTAGTTAGATCTTGGTAGTAAGCCAGTTCATCCATTGTTCAATCACCTCTGTATTTGCATTAAATACCAGTAGTTTGACTTGGTTTCTTTTGATCAGCATTTGAGGTAGCTTTTTCTGAAAATTGCTCTCATAAACACCGCTCGAAATTGCTAGATACAACTGACACTATGGCTCTGTTTCGCTCAGAATATCTCGATAAACGATGTATTGACCGATCGCATTTTCAAAATCATTCATGAACGAGCGCCCCAAGAAACTTTTGACTTCAACAATAATCTTCTGACTCTGTTTCTCAATGACTAGGATTTTCTCTGCTGCTAGATCTGCATAAAGTTTGTCATCTCCATACTGAAGCGTGTAATCCTCATCAATAATCGTCCATCCATCTTTGATTAGAGCGTTCTTGACTGTGTTGTGAAAAACATCTTTGGCTGGCATTGTGGCTCTGAGGGGAGTTGATGAAAATTATAGTTCAGTTTAAACATGAAGCGCGATCGCTCTCTTTCAAGAACGATCGCGCTTCAGTTTTCAGAGACTCAGATTAGTAATCGAAGTCACCCATACCGCCGCCAGCACCTGCGCCAGCCGCAGCACCGTCTTTCGGTTCAGGCTTATCAACCACGATACATTCGGTCGTCAACACCATTGCTGCGATCGAGGCTGCATTCTGAAGTGCAGAGCGAGTTACTTTCGCAGGGTCAACGATTCCAGCTTCGAGCATGTCAACGAATTCACCCGTAGCAGCGTTGTAACCAACGTTGAATTCTTTCTCTTTGACGCGCTCTGCAATCACCGCGCCGTTTTGACCTGCGTTTTCAGCAATTCTCTTCAAAGGAGCCGTTAACGCACGAGCTACGATTTGCGCTCCGATCAGTTCTTCACCGCTGAGGTTGCTAGAAGCCCAAGATTCAAGTTCGGGAGCTAAGTGAGCCAAGGTTGTACCACCACCCGGAACGATACCTTCTTCAACAGCAGCCTTAGTTGCATTGATAGCATCTTCCAAGCGGAGCTTCCGATCCTTCATTTCGGTTTCGGTTGCAGCACCAACTTTGATTACTGCAACACCACCCGCCAATTTAGCCAAGCGCTCTTGCAGTTTTTCCTTGTCGTAGGAAGAATCGGTTTCTTCCATTTGACGGCGGATTTGTTCCACACGAGCTTTCACTTGTGCTTCATTGCCTTCAGCAACGATCGTTGTATTGTCCTTGGTGATGGTCACACGACGCGCTTTACCCAATTGATCGAGCTTAGTGGTATCAAGCTTCAGACCTGCATCTTCGGTAACCAACTGTCCGCCCGTCAGAACTGCGATATCTTCGAGCATTGCTTTACGACGATCGCCAAATCCAGGAGCTTTCACCGCAGCAACATTCAGAACGCCACGCAGACGGTTTACAACTAAGGTAGCAAGAGCTTCTTTCTCGATGTCTTCTGCAATGACTGTCTCTTATACA
>JADEXW010000479.1 GCA_015206935.1 Pseudanabaenaceae cyanobacterium LEGE 13415
TGTATAACCTCTTCAATAAGGCATTTGCAAATAATTGGAGTTCAACCCCTCGAACCTTAGAAGAGTTTTTAGATGAAGCTCGATCGCTGCAAGAATTGGTTGATCCAGATGTCTTTCCGATCGCAGAATACAACGGCGAAATGATCGGGTTTTGGATGGGATTGCCTGACTATAATATTCCGCTGAAATATGTGAATGGCCGATTGAATTGGTTAGGAATTATCAAGTTTCTTTGGTATCGTCGGCAGATTAATCAAGGTCGTGTGATTGCGATTTGTTCACTGCCAGAATATCAAAGAAAATTAGTTCCATTGGGATTGATTTATCTCGGATTGCAAGGCGGAATTAAAAAAGGGAAACCGTATAAACGGGCGGAATTATCTTGGGTGTATGAGGACAATGATCGATCGCGTAAGTTGATCGAGGCTTCGGGCGGTAAAATCTACAAAACCTATCGGATGTACGAAAAAACTTTATGAGAGCATTAGTCACCGGAGCCAATGGATTTACTGGATCGCATTTAGTAAAAGCACTTTTGAACCAAGGTGATTCTGTCATTGGATTCGTTCGTAAATCTAGTAATGTCGATCGCTTATCTAATTGCTCGATCGATTATGCTTACGGCGACATTACCGATCGTGCCGCTCTCACTCAAGCAATGCAAGGGGTTGATGTTGTATTCCACACCGCTGCTTATGTTGAACTCGGATTGGTCAACGCCGCAGAAATGGAGCGCGTCAATGTTGAAGGAACTCGTGCTGTGTTGGAAGCTGCAAAAGCAGCGAATGTTCCAAAAATGATTTATTGCAGCACGATCGGGGTTTTTGGCGACACTCAAGGCAAAGTGATTAACGAAACCTTCCAACGCACACAGAAAGAATTCTCTTCGGCTTACGATCGCACAAAATACCAAGCTCAACAGCTAGTCGATCAAACTAAAGAATTGTCGATCATCAGTGTGATGCCGTCTGGAATTTTCGGCAGTGATGATCCGCATTTCAAACCTGTTCTCAATGCTTTTCTGAATGGAAAGCTCAAAGTGTGGGCAGGCGGAGAACGGGTGACAGGAATTGTTCATGTGGATGATTTAGCAGAAGCGATGATTTTGGCTGTCGATCGCGGAAAAGCGGGCAACTATTACATCATTTCCGCAGGTGATATGACCACGAGAGAAATGTTTGAAGTATTCAGCCGAGAAACCGGAATTTCTGCACCGCGTGAAGCTCCGAAACCTTTAGTGCGATTGGTTGCTAGCATTCTTGATCCAATAGGTAGACTTTCAGGCTGGCAACCGCCGATCGACAATGAACGGGTGCATTATGTCTACGATCGCTGTGTTCGAGTGGATGCAACTAAAGCACGAGAAGAATTAGGCTGGAATCCCCGTTCTCCTGAAGCAACATTAAAATCTTTGGTAAATTCCTAATTTCTTATCGTTGCAAAATCTCTACCTTGCTACTCCCACTTAAGGTAGATAAGCCAATTAATGCGATTCGGGTACTGTGACAGCAAGCCGTTTGTTACGTTTCTCAAAGAACTGGGAACGACGGCTTGAACCTTCACGCATCAGAATTTCTATGAAAGTAGGGGCTTGGTATTTAGGCGACGATCGCGCTGAGTTTACAGTCTGGGCACCGCGATCGCAGACTGTCACACTGGAACTACCGGATCGCTCGATCGAACTCACTCAAAAAGATCAGGGCTATTGGAGCGCGATCGTTTCGGATATCAAACCAGGAACGCAGTACTGCTATCGCCTAGAGGGTCAGGAGTCTTATCCTGATCCTGCTTCGCTTTCTCAACCATTTGGAGTGCATGAAGCTTCTGAGTTAGTAGATCATCATTTTGAATGGCAGGATTCGGAATGGTCAGGGATTGCACTTGAAGATCTGGTGATTTATGAATTGCATGTTGGAACATTTACACCCGAAGGAACATTCGAGGCAATCATTCCGAGACTGCAAACGCTGAAAGAATTGGGAATTACCGCGATCGAACTTATGCCGATCGCACAGTTTCCTGGAGATGCGAAAACGGATGATCCGAAAGCATATCGGAATTGGGGCTACGATGGCACTTATCCTTATGCTGCACAGAATTCTTACGGCGGTGTGCTGGGTCTAAAGAAGCTGGTGGATGCTTGTCACCAACATGGAATTTCTGTTGTTTTAGATGTGGTGTACAACCATTTCGGACCTGAAGGAACATACATTCATCAATTTGGGGACTACTTTACTGAGGTCTACAAAACGCCTTGGGGTAAAGCAATTAACTATGATGATGCTTATAGCCATTGTGTTCGGAGCTATTTTTTAGAGAATGCACTGTATTGGTTGCGTGACTTTCACATTGATGCGCTGAGACTGGATGCTGTTCAAGCTATCTATGATTTAGGAGCGCGACATTTTCTATCAGAATTAGCCGATCGAGTAGACGAACTCTCTCAGCAGCAGAATCGTAAGCTGTATTTGATTGCTGAAAGTGATCTTAATGATGTCAAGCTCATTCGACCTAAGAAAGCAAATGGCTACGGATTGGATGCGCAATGGAGCGATGATTTCCATCATGCTTTACACGCATTATTAACAGGAACCAACATTGGTTACTATCAGGACTTTGGAACCTGTGAACATTTAGCGAAAGCCTATCGCGATACGTTTGTTTATGACTGGAAGTATGCACCGCATCGTCATCGATTTCATGGTGCGCCTGCACTCGATTGTGCGATGACTCAATTTGTCGTGTGTATTCAAAACCATGATCAAATTGGTAATCAGATGCTCGGTGAGCGACTTGCAGATTTAATCTCGTTTGAAGGGCTGAAATTAGCAGCAGGAGCCGTTATTCTTTCGTCTTATATTCCTCTGTTATTTATGGGCGAAGAATACGGTGAAGAAGTGCCATTTACTTACTTTGTGAGCCATTCTGATCCAGATTTAATTCAGATGGTTCGCCAAGGAAGAAAACAAGAATTTAAACACTTCCATTACGATGGTGAACCGCCTGATCCAGAAGCAAAAGAAACCTTTGAAGCATGTGTTTTGAAGTGGGAAAGACATCAGGAAGGAAAACATAAAAAACTGTGGCATTTCTATCAGAAGTTGTTAGAAATGCGGCGATCGATGCCTGCGTTTGTGAATCGCGATCGCAATTCGATTTCGGCTTGTGCTGAGGAAGAAAAGAAATTACTTTGGGTTGAGCGATCGAGTGCCGAACAAACGCTATTAATGCTGATGAGTTTTAACGAATCTGAGCAATCGTTTGAATTTCCTGAAGGGCAATGGCGCAAAGTGTTTGATTCATCCGATGAACGATGGATGGGCAAAGGTGCAGTTGCTCCCGAAAAAGGGACGCATGGCGAGGCTGGACAAGTGAATGCACAAAGTTTTGTGATTTATGAACGCGATTAATTGAGGATTTATGAGAACTCCAGTCACCACGTATCGAATTCAATTTCATCAGGGATTTCCGTTTGAAGCAGCGACAAAAATTGTTAGCTATTTGTCAAAGCTTGGAATTTCTGATTTGTATGCGTCCCCAATCTTTAAAGCGAAGGCGGGTAGTACTCACGGCTATGATGTGGTTGATCCGACTCAGATTAATCCTGAGTTGGGAACCTCTGAAGTTTTTGATCAATTAGTTCAGAAATTGCAGAATCATCAAATGGGCTGGGTGCAAGACATTGTGCCGAATCATATGTCCTACGATCGAGATAATCGCTATCTGATGGACATTCTCGAAAATGGCTTTGATTCTGACTATTTGCAGTTCTTTGATTTAGCCTGGAATTCTCCATTTAGAAACAATCAAGATCCAATTCTTGCTCCATTGTTGGGCGATTTTTATGGGTCTTGTTTGGAGAATGGAGATATTCAGCTTCAATATAGTCAGGATGGATTAACGGTTAATTATTATGCGCTTCGTGTGCCGTTAAGACTTGAATCTTATTCGATTTTTCTGACGCATGATTTAGGGAAATTAGCGAGAACGCTAGGAAGACGGCATCCTGATTTTGTTAAACTTCTGGCAGTTCTCTATATGTTGAAAAGCTTGCCTGCTGAATCGGGTGGTAAGCAGAGAAAAGACCAAGCTGAGTTCGTCAAAGGATTACTCTGGGAATTGCACGAAGAAAATCCTGAAGTGAAAGAGTTTATTGATGGCAATATTAAATTCTTCAACGGAGAAGCAGGAAATCCACACAGCGTTGATTGGTTAGATAAACTGTTATCTGAGCAGTTTTTCCGATTGTCTTATTGGAAAGTTGGAGCCGAAGAAATCAATTACCGCAGATTCTTTACGGTGAATGAATTGATTTCTGTAAGAGTTGAAGATCTCAAAGTTTTCAATCATACTCACGAGTTAATTGCTCAATTGGTGAAAGGAGGAAAAGTTACCGGGCTGAGAATTGATCATATTGATGGTTTGTCAAACCCAAAACAATATTTGCAACGATTAAAAGAAAAGGTAGGTGATGCTTATATTGTTGCGGAAAAGATCTTACAACCTGGTGA
>JADEXW010000480.1 GCA_015206935.1 Pseudanabaenaceae cyanobacterium LEGE 13415
ATCCAAGATTTCGCCTAATCAACGATGATCCGCTTCCTTCCGATTGGGTGGGTCGTCCGTGGGCATTGCACAATGGATTTCTCGCCAGTTCCCCGAATAGCGAATGGATTCTAGGAATTGATGCCGATACGATTCCGCATCCAAGCTTAGTTTGTAGCCTGCTCGAAACGGCGACTACAGAAGGCTACGATTTGATTACTTTATCGCCCAGATTTATTCTTAAATATCCCGGTGAATTCTGGCTTCAGCCTGCTCTATTGATGACTTTGGTGTATCGCTTCGGAGCAGCAGGAGAAATTGGAAGCTCGGCAGAACGAGTCATGGCGAATGGGCAATGCTTCTTTTGTCGTCGATCGCTACTCGAAAAAGTCGGCGGATACACGAGCGCGAAAGGTTCATTCTGCGATGATGTCACCTTAGTCCGAAACATCGCTGCGACAGGTGCAAAAGTCGGATTTCTCGACGGCGCGAACATTCTCAAAGTCAGAATGTATGAAGGCATGGCAGAAACTTGGAATGAATGGGGTCGATCGCTCGATCTCAAAGATGCCGCCACTTCTGCACAAGTTTGGGGCGATTTAGTCTTTTTGATTCTGGTGCAAGCATTACCGTTACCATTGCTAATTTTTAGCGCTTGGATTGTTGGATCTGGAAATACGACGTTACCTGCACTGATCGCGCTTGGATTGAATGGATCATTAGTGGCGATGCGGATTGGATTAAATGCGGCAGTCCTGCAATCTTACGATCGCTCTTCTGCAAAAGGGGCTTGGCTCTTCTGGTTCTCTCCTTTAGCCGATCCTGCCGCTGTTTTCCGTATCTTCTTATCGTCTACTCGAAAGCCAAAAAGCTGGCGGGGTCGAGTGTATGGCGGATAATGTCACACTGTTGGGCTTGGCGGGGAGTTTAGTCGCAGGATTAGCAACCGGAGCAGGCGCACTCCCGATCTTTTTCATTAAAGAAATCACACCGCAGACTCAAGGGGCACTCCTCGGATTTGGAGCAGGTGTGATGTTGGCGGCGACTTCGTTTTCTCTTGTGATTCCAGGAATTGAGGCGGCGGAGAAACTCACACAAGACCGATTGATTGCAGCCTCGATCGTGGTTCTCGGTATCCTTCTCGGAGGTGCATTTCTGTGGCTAGCAAACCGCTACTTTCCGCATGAACATTTCATCAAAGGTTCAGAAGGATCGAATGCGAGTCGATTACGGCAAGTCTGGCTGTTTGTGATTGCGATTACACTGCACAATTTTCCAGAGGGATTGGCGGTTGGTGTGGGATTTGGGGGCGGTGATGTGGCGAATGGGATTGCATTAACGCTTGGAATTGGGTTGCAGAACTTTCCAGAAGGGTTGGTTGTTGCGATCGCGCTTTTAGCTGAAGGATATCGAAAACGGACTGTATTTGGAGTGGCATTATTGACCGGATTGGCAGAACCGATCGGGGGTGTGATTGGTGCAGCAGTTGTTTCCGTTGCCTCGATCGTGCTTCCTTGGGGAATGGCATTTGCAGCTGGAGCCATGCTCTTTGTGATTAGCGATGAAATTATCCCAGAGTCGCACAGTTTGGGAACTGAGAAGCAAGCGACTCTGGGAGTCATGGTCGGATTTGTGCTGATGATGTTCTTAGATGTGACTCTGAGCTAACAAGGTAGGTTAGAACAAGTTCTTCCTATCTTTGTTATTTAAGCTGTTCGATCGACGGAACCAGAACATTATCAATACTTTGAATCACACCGTTTGCTGTCCGAACATAGGTCTTACCAAGCTGGAATTGTGAATTCGTAAAGTCAGATGAATTGCGCTTGCCTGGTTGGGGCGCGATCGCAGCGCCTAGTAAAGTGCGAATCGAGGATGCAGTTTGGATCTCTCTAGCAGTCTTAGCTCCTGGAGAGACATGATGCGGAGTTTGGTTGCTTCTTTTCAGCGGCTTGCGCGGTTTGCAGTAGAGTACTACTGCCGATCGCGCTTATCAGCATGATAGATACGATCGTACCCGCAGCTTTAGGCAAAAAGATGAATGGCATAGAAGTAGAAGTTCCGTGAGTAGAGAGAGTACTGTTTGGTAGAAGCAGCTTGATTTGAACCAAAAGTTACTACTTGAAGAAAGTTGCGCCCGTTGTATCTTCACGGAGCCTTTTATCTAGATCGGGTCGCACACCGACTTCGATCGTGACGTAGGTGATCCGATCGGCACGCTGATTCTCAAGAGAAGGGCAAACTCCACCAAAGTCCTTCTTAAGTTGTTCTTGCTCCGCCTTCCGTTGCTCAGGTGTCATGACGGATGCAGTAAATGCATTGATCTCATGAATTATTTTGCTATTTTCCCGGATTTGCTCTGGTGAAAAGAGCAGGTTGATTTGCTGACCGAAAGTAGCATATGGTGCATATTTCTTGTTCAGTTCAGCCACTCGTCTGCGGGTCGCTTTTGGATTGCGGTTGGCATTAAAAGCAGCATTGTACATCTCTTTGGCGAGTTTGGCAGGAATCGCGATCGGCTTTCCATTCACTGTCTTGGCAACGTATCCCACAGGTGCATCCAGTGCTACAGAAAATGTTTTGATCTCTGCCTGAATGCGGTTCAGTCGTCCTATCCGGGCTGGGTTCGCGCTGAATCGATCGATCGCATCTTGTTGCTCTTTGCTAACTGGGTTGTACATATAGTCAGGATCGTCAAAATAAGCGGCTGAACAAGCAGTCATCTTTTCCTTCGGTTGAGCCTGCGCGGGTTGCGTGATGCTCATTCCTGTGATTGCCAAAAGCATAAAGAGTGAGCCGATCGTGCGAACTGATTTAGACAAGAAAGTGAGTTGCATAGTAGGGAAAATCTCTAAAGGATTAGGTAGGTTCTTGATCAGCATACGAGGCGAGATTGCGATCGGATGAATCTTTTTTCTGCAATGCTTCAGTGCTTTTGAACAAGGTTGACTTAGTTCTTGATCAGCATACGAGGCGAGATTGCGATCGGATGAATCTTTTTTGCTTCAGTACTCTTGAACAAGGCTGGCTTAGTTCTTAATGAGCTTACGAAGTGAAATTGCGATCGGATTAAATCTTTTCCAGAAATGCTCTAACGTCTTAACCCGAACCCAGCTAATTACTGAGTTCGAGTTAAGACTGAGCGCAAAGACTCTATAGGATTGTGAGCATACACCAGCACGAATGCAAGGTTCTCATTCACTTAGAAGCGCTTTGGCGATCGCTTCGATCTGATTCACAACGATTGAGATATGTCCTTCATTGGGATACATCACCAGCTTGCTCGTTGGGAGAGTCGCAGCAACCCGCTTTACCACTTCAAGCAGAACATTCCGATCCTCTTCGCCATAGAACAAGGTCAGCGGCATCCGAATTTCATCTAAATTAAAGTCCCACTTTCGGAAGTAAAGCTGAAGATCCCAAGCAGTTCCTCGTGTTCCTGAACGCAGTCCTTCGTTTAACGCCTCGCAGCTTTTCTTGAGCCGACCTGGTGATTTTAGTACCGCGTAATCTGCTGCTGGAAGTGTTCTTTTGAAGGTTTTTAATAGTTTGTCTGGAGGAGCATTCAGCGCTCTCTGCGTCAATTTCATTGAGACTTGATACAGCCAAGGGAAATACTTGACTAAAAGTAAACTCCAACGTTTGTGTTTCAGCAAATCCGCAGTGGTAAATTCCCATGCACCTGAAACAATCACGGCTGAATGTAATCGATGCGGAATCTTTGCAGCACAGGCAGCAACATAGCCACCTCCCGACGAAACACCCATCACTGAAAATTTGTCTAACCTTAAGGCATTAGCAAGAGATGTGACATCCTTCGTCCAATCAGAAAATCCGCGATTCGGTTGAAAATCTGACTGTCCGATTCCCGGACGATCAGGCGCAATCAGGCGTAAGCCCAATCGGATAAAGACTTCATCGCCTAACAGCAATGGCTCTAAACGAGAAGTTCCGCCACCATGAAAGTAGAAAACGGGATGCCCCTTAGGGTCGCCATACTCTGCATAGGCTAATCGTCGATCGTTGGGCAGGGTGAGAAAATTTGTGCTTTTCACAAGAACGTTCTTGAATCGCAGTATTTGAATTGTTAGGCAGATTGACGCAGACTAGCAGCATTTTTCTGTGCTTCTGCATAAATTTGCAAAGCTGCCGCCATGTGTTGCTCTGCCTCTTCGCCTTTTGATTGAAACCAAGCCAAAGTCTCGGCATCAACACGAATAGCAACCGTTGCTAAGGAAGAAGGCATCCGCAATTTGGCTTTTGCAAAGAATTCATCGCTAAGAGGCGGAATATCAGAGGTGTCAATCTCTTCATCTGACATTGCATCGATCCTATCCCAGTCAGTTCTTGAGGTATTGCTCATAACGTTTCCTTTCATGTGAGAGTGCTTTTCTCAGTGAGATAATGCGAATCGTGTTTTCGTCAGGTTCTGTGTAAACGAGTACAACGACTCGCCCATTTAGCATCCCTGTCCCAATGAATCGATCCTCACCATAATCGTAGCGCTCATCAAGTTCAACAACCA
>JADEXW010000080.1 GCA_015206935.1 Pseudanabaenaceae cyanobacterium LEGE 13415
GGTAGTAAGTCTGGCGCGCCTTGAGAATTTTCCCGAATGAATGCCAGCGGTTCATACTCTTGAGAAAGTTCTAACACTCGGCTCGCTTCCTCAGTTTGTCCCAATGACAAGGCGCACACCGCTTGTTCAAGGTGAACATCTTGCCGAGTTCCAAGGCGCAGCAACATTAATTTTGCACGTCGAATTAAACCAGGTTGATGATCGGCAAATCCTCGTGCCAGAAGTGCATAAACCGCTAGATAAGTCGCAACAGCGGACGGACGACGCGATTCTTCCTCGAACAAAGCTTGTTGTTCTTCAGCGGTTAAATAACCGCGCAACTGTTGAATAAATCTCAGAAAATCATCAATACTCAAACCGGATTGATCATTCCCTGTACCATCAATGCCGCCCCGTTCCCGCAGCATATCTTTCAGCAAACGTAATCCTTGTTGTCGATCGCTTTCTTCATCATCCGACATCGCCAACAATTCCAAAATCCGGTACGGACGCAGCTTATAGAGATCCGATTGAATTTCGCCTCGGACTCCTGCGAACAATCCTTCACGCAACAACAATTCCTGCCCCGTTTCGAGTGCTTCAGCGGCACTTTCGTACTGTCCTTGCTGCCATTGTTCGCGACCCAATTCCAGACAAGCAAGCGCGATCGTTAACACAATGTCTGATAGTGCAATTCGGGGATCGCCAAAGCGACCATCTCGAATCGAAGCCGTTCCACTACTGAGATACGGTCGCCCAATCTTTAGAACTAGCTCATACTCGCCTAATTCCTGAAGAATTAACAGCGCCCCAATTAAATGCTTATCATCTAGCTCTATCGTTGCCGCATCAGCATCTTCTTCGTATTGAAGCCCTAATAATTCCTCATCGACCGCTTTTCGTTGAGCGGGATCAGAAAGGATGGTGTAGGCGCGATCGAGTAAGTCCCGACGAGTCGCGATCGCGGCTTCGGAATACTCACGGCGGGGCAATTGTAAAGTGCGATCGCGATGAGCTTGCTTCAATTGATCTGCCGTCGCTTGCATTGGCAGACCTAAGATTCGGTAGTAGTCGAGCGGTATACGCACAGGTCACGTCCCCAGCAGAGAATTGAGGTAGAAAGAGAGAATGACGATCGAATTGACAGACATCATACCCTGTAGATGCAAAGTCAGCCGCGTTACGCAACTCCGAAACAGTCATCCTAACAATAAAGGTATCTGTTTCATCAGAGAACCCCTACAAGATAAATAATTCTTGAAGTTTGTCAAGCTTAAACCGTTCTTCTGTTACGGTTTCCGGGTTGCGGCATTTGATCTTTGATACATCAGGAAGGTATTTTAGATTAGATTAATCAGAATGGCGCGTGATTCTTTGCACGGGTTCACCTACACTGTTCGGTCTGGGGTTATTGCAGCGAGGTTAATGGATTCTCATGGTTCAAGAAAGAGCATTTCCGGCATTTCAAACAGCACCCGCACAAGTGACCCGCGAAGAAGGGTTAATGCTGTATGAGGATATGGTATTGGGTCGCTTCTTTGAAGATAAGTGTGCCGAAATGTACTATCGCGGCAAGATGTTCGGGTTCGTTCACTTATATAACGGTCAAGAAGCGGTTTCAACCGGTGTGATTCGGGCGATGCGTCCGGGCGAAGATTATGTTTGTAGTACCTATCGCGATCACGTTCATGCGCTTTCTTGCGGTGTTCCAGCCCGTGAAGTGATGGCGGAACTGTTCGGAAAGGCGACGGGTTGCAGTAAAGGTCGTGGCGGTTCGATGCACTTGTTTTCGGCGGAACATCGGTTGCTGGGTGGGTTTGCCTTTATTGGTGAAGGGATTCCGGTGGCGACTGGAGCAGCGTTTCAGTCGAAATATCGTCGGGAAGTGATGGGCGATGAAAATGCGGATCAAGTGACGGCTGCATTTTTTGGCGATGGTACGACGAATAATGGGCAGTTCTTTGAATGTCTCAATATGGCGGCGTTGTGGAAGTTGCCGATTATTTTTGTCGTTGAGAATAATAAATGGGCGATCGGGATGGCGCATGATCGAGCCAGTTCTCAGACTGAGATTTACAAGAAAGCGAGCGTGTTCGGAATGCCGGGATATGAAGTCGATGGCATGGATGTGTTGGCAGTTCGCGGAGTCGCGCAAGAAGCGGTGAGACGGGCGAGAGCGGGTGAAGGTCCGACCTTGATCGAGTGTTTGACGTATCGATTTAGAGGACACTCGTTGGCTGACCCGGATGAACTGCGATCGAAGGAGGAGAAAGAAGCTTGGTTGGCACGTGATCCCCTGAAGAAGCTTTCCGCGTATTTGATTGAGCAAAACTTGGTGAAGCAGAGCGAAATTAAATCGATCGAGAAAAAGGTTCAAGCGCTGGTGGAAGACGCGGTGAAATTCGGATTGGAAAGTCCTGAGCCTGATGCAAGCGAATTGTATAAGTACATTTTTGCTGAGGATTAATTTGGGAAATGCGATCGCGCTTCCGGAGTAGTCGTGGGATGCGGGGGTGATCGTGCCCCCCAGCCCCCAAGTTTGGGGGAGCAAGAGTCTTGAGCAAGCAGAATTGGGGTTTGGGGGCAACTCCAGGGATGCCTTAATCTGAACTTCTACTGCTAAAAAAACTCCGATTCCAAGAAAAAAGGGATCGGAGTTTTTAGCATCAACGCTTTTATCTCTAGCACCAACTTTCTTGATGCGCTTGGCGTTTCGATTGAATATTGCCTAAATGTTTTTTCACCGTATCGATCGTAATAAATAACTGAGATGCGATCTCTTTCCGAGACAAATTACACCGCTTGAGAAACCAGACCTCAGCTTCTCTGGGAGTTAGCCCGAATCTTTTTGCCTCAGTCACTGCAAGACTTTGCAGCGATCGCTGTTGATCTTCCAATCGAACCAGCAAACAAGGTTCTTCTAGTTGCAACCATTGAACGCGGATTCGATAAGTTTGATGATCTTCAGTTTGTAGTTCAGACTCGATCACGAGGGGTCGATCGCCATACCACTCGCGACTTTCAATCAACGCTTCACAGGAACGCCAGACCTCAATCGGATATTGCTCTTTCGGGTTTAGTTTTTGGCACAATTCAGTTGCAGCGGAATTTGCAAACATCAATTCACCGTTTGGACTAACCAGCAAAATACCATCGACTAAACCTTCAAGCACAGACAACAGGAAATCATTAGAAGTATTTAGAGCCATATTCATCATCTTCAGGGGCGAATGAATTAATACGGAAGTCAAGCAGTTGAGTCCCGATAAGGCTGAATACGGTTAGGACATGAGCTTTATGCACCCGATTCACCTTTGTTCTACGAAGATACGCAACTAAAGTGCGATCGACAGTATGAAAAGGTTAGTCATTTCAAGGTTATAAAACGTTATTTCACCAAACCCAACTTTGTCAGAGAATTAAGGTGTCCGTAATTTCCCTGAGTGCAGTTGAAGCGGTTAATATCTGCCAAACGAGAATAATCAGAAAGGGTGAACTACCGTGATCACGATCGAGGATGCGCTGGGTGTTTTGGATCGCGTGTTGCAACAGGATCGCTTGACTCATCTTCAAGAAGTTGTGTTCCGATGCGCTTGGGAGGGGTTGACGTATGAACAGATTGCAACGGCTGAAGATTACGATCCGGATTATATAAAGCTAGTTGGGGCGCAATTGTGGCAACTGTTGTCCGATCGATTGGGACAGCGTGTGACAAAGAGCAATTTCCGCGTTGCGTTGCGCCAATTTACTCCCGTCGATCGTCCGACGATTCCAACCTCACACGCGCTGATCGATTGGGGGGAAGCGGTGGATGTGTCGGGATTTTGTGGACGGGTAGAGGAATTAGAATTGCTCGATCGCGCGTTGACCGAAGAGCAATGTCGATTTGTGACGGTTTTGGGAATGGGGGGCATCGGGAAAACGGTTCTCTCGGTGAAATTGGCGCAGCAGGTACAAGGAAAGTTTGAGGCGGTGATTTGGCGATCGTTACAAGATGCGCCGCCGCTGGATGTCATTCTGTCGGACTGGATTCCGTTTTTGTCACGTCAACAAGAGACGGAATTGCCGGACACGGTAGATGGAAAATTGGCTCGGTTAATGCACTATTTGCGATCGTCGCGCTGTCTCTTGATCCTCGATAACGTTGAATCTATTTTAGAGATTGGCGATCGGGCTGGACATTACCCGATCGGGTATGAATCTTACGGCGAGTTATTTCGCAGAATTGGTGAAACGGTGCATCAAAGTTGTCTGGTGTTGACGAGCCGCGAAAAACCGAAAGAAGTTGCAGCACTTGAAGGGCAATTTGTTCGATCGATTCGCTTAGAGGGTTTGGATACGACCGAAGCGGGAGAATTTTTGAAGCCCAAACAGTTAGAAGCAACTTCAAAAACATTTCGGCAATTCATCGATCTCTATGGCGGAAATCCGTTAGCACTTAAAATTGCAGCTTCTACGATTCAAGATTTGTTTGATAGCGATGTAAGTGAGTTTCTTACGCAAGGAACTGCTGTATTCGGCGGCATTTCAGATTTGTTAGATGAACAGTTCGATCGCTTATCTCATCTCGAACAACAAATCATGTACTGGATTGCTATTAATCGCGACGGTACATCCTTATCAGAGTTAGCGGATGATTTAGTTCCTGCGATTCCAAAACGTCAATTGATTGAAGCATTAGCATCTTTGGCACGAAGACCGATCGTAGAAAAGCGCGGATCAAAGTTCACACAACAGCCTGTGGTGATGGAATATGTGATTGATCGCTTTATCGATCGACTTTATCAAGAGCTTTATTCTGAGTCATTTCAGCTATTAATGTCTCATGCGTTGATTAAAGCAACCGTTGAGGATCACATTCGCGATCGACAAATTCGGATGATCATGCAGCCGTTAATCGATCGTCTGACTGCTCCGACTCATTGCCACACGGACTTAGAAGAGAAGCTGAAAAATGTTCTAATTAAGCTTCGACAACACTATGGTTGTGCGCCTGGATATGCAGCGGGTAACATTCTCAATCTATTGTGCTGTTTGAAAACTGATTTAACAGGTTATAACTTCTCAGATTTAGCAGTCTGGCAAGCACAGTTACAAGGAGTAAGCTTACATCAAGTTAATTTTACGAATGCGGATCTAAAGAAATCAGTCTTTTCTGAAACTTTGGGGAATGTTTGGTCAGTTGCTTTTAGTCCTGATGGCGCAACATTAGCAGCAAGTGATACGGCTGGAACTATTCATCTTTGGAATGTTCTAGATGGGCAAAAAGTTCTCACTTGTGATGGTCATCAGCATTGGGTGTGTGAGGTTGCTTTTAGTCCTGATGGAACTTTGATTGTTTCTGCAAGTGGAGATAACACGGTCAAAATCTGGAGTGCGAAAACAGGCGGATGTTTACGAACTTTGACGGATCATCAGGATTGGGTAATCTCGATCGCAGTTTCTCCCACGGCTCCAATTCTTGCAAGTAGTAGCGCCGATCGAACAATCCGACTTTGGGATCTCCATACTGGCAAACTGTTAAAAGTGCTAGAAGGACATCAACACTGGATTTGTAAGATTGCATTTACTCCAGATGGAACAATGTTAGCGAGTGGAAGTGACGATCGCACCATCAAACTATGGGATGTACAAACGGGCGATTGTTTAAAGACGATCGAAGGTCATACCAATACTGTGCGGAGTGTTGCATTTAGTCCTGATGGAACAATGCTAGCAACAGGGAGCGAAGATGCAACGATTAAACTTTGGGATATTCAAACCTCGAATTGCATTAGAACCTTAGCAGGACATTTAGATCAAGTTCGATGCGTCAACTTTAGTCCTGATGGTCAAATTCTACTAAGTGGTAGCTTTGATGAGACGATTAAACTTTGGGATGTAGCTTCTGGCAAGTGTTTGAAAACCTTACATCAGCATCGGGGAGTAGTTCGATCGACAGTCTTCAGCCCAACCGGAAACATGATTGCAAGCGGAAGTGCAGATCAATCCGTTCGGCTTTGGCACACTCAAACTGGAGAATGCTGCAAAACATTGCAAGGCTATACTAACTTTGTGCTATCAGTTGAATTTAGCTTTGATAATCAATCCTTAGCTAGTACTAGCACTGATCAAACGGTGAATCTTTGGGATAGTTCGACGGGAACTTGTGTCAGTAGCTTTTATGGGCATGAGAACTGGGTTTGGACAGTAGCATTTAGTCCTGATGATCAATTGCTGGCAAGTGGTAGCTTTGATCATACAATTCGCGTTTGGGAGAAATCGACAAATCAATGCCTAAAAGTACTACGCGGACATACAAACTGGGTTTGGTCAGTTGCATTTAGTCCGAATGGAACGACGCTAGCCAGTGGTAGCTTTGATCAAACGATTCGATTGTGGAATCCCAATACTGGTGAGTGTTTGCACATTCTTGCCGCTCAAAGTCGAATTTGGTCGATCGCTTATAGTCCCGATGGCGAATTTCTCGCAAGCGGTGAAGAAAATCATTTGATTCATCTGTGGAATCCGCACACAGGACAATGTTTGCAAACACTACAAGGACATACCAATCGAGTCATGTCGATCGCATTTAGTACAGATGGAAAACGATTGGTCAGTGGTAGCGAAGATGGCACTGTAAGAATTTGGGATTTGAAGTCGGGACAGTGTGAGAGCGTGTTTCAGAGTAGCGATCGCATTATGTCTGTGGCGTTTTCTCCAGATGGTAACTGTGTTGCAAGTGGCGGAGTGGATCAAACTGTGAAACTCTGGAATCTCAACACTGGAGACTGTCAGATTTTGCGGGGACATTGCGATCGTATTTGGTCGGTGAAGTTCGATCGGAGTGGTTTTATGCTGGCAAGTGGTAGTGAAGATCAAACCGTTCGGCTTTGGAATGTTGAAACTGGCGAATGCGTCAAAGTACTACAGAAACCACAACCTTATGATGGCATGAACATTGCTAATGTTAGTGGTATTACGAATGCACAGAAAACTACATTGAAAGCATTAGGCGCGATCGAGATATAACTTTTCCACGATTGCTATAAGTTGACTGGGATGGAGGCGTTTTATACCTCACGATTCTTCTAACAGCGCATCTAGACCATCGAGAATTAACTCTAGTCCAAACTCAAAATCATGCAGACCGTCGTACCTCCTCTCTATCACTTCGTGCGTTAGATGATTCATATAAGGATACTGATCTGCTGGAAGCATTGGCAGCCCTTCTTTTGCAGCTTTAGCATAGTTCTCTGGCTCAACGGGAAAGTTCAACTCCTGAAGCGTGAATCCATAGATATGACTGTCTATCAGATTCAGGATATGATCTGCCATTTGCAAGGAAAATCCCGCTTCATGTAGACATCCCAGCGTTGCATCCATATACCGCAACATCGCTGATCCGATATTGATCCGTGACACAATCGGCATCGTTGCCCAAGGATGACGCAGTAGAACCTCGTGGGCTGAAATTGCCCGCCGTCGCATTGCTGTTTTCCAATCCAGCTTAAAATCCGGTACTTCAATTTCGCCAACGACGATGTCCACAATGCCATCAATCAAGTCATCTTTATTCTTGACATGGTTGTAGAGCGACATTGCTTTAACGCCGAGTTCCTCAGCCAGATTTCGCATCGACAATGCTTCTAGTCCCTCTGCATCAGCTAAACGGAGCGCAGCAAGGAGTACCCGTTCTCGGCTTAACGGGACTGGAAGGATGGTGTCTGGATTCTTCTTAGGCATTCGGTTATTTTACAGCGTGTTTCAGGTATGCGAATTGACACTACGAATCAATTCCACTAAATTGTCCCCTTGACAAACTTACAGCGTAAGTTAAACTTACGCTGTAAGCCTACAAAGGTAGACGACGAACAAGAGTGAAAAATATGAGTACACAAAAAACACCACAAGACGGATTGGAAGACATGAGAGTCAAGATGAAGCTCGCAGCACTGTGGGCGAGTTTCATGTTTCTCTACATCTATGTCGATTATTTCCACCTATATATGCCGGGTTCCATCAAGGATCTTCTGGCAGGAAAAGTATGGGCATTTGACATCACACAAGTCTTTCTCTTGACAGTACTGGCTTCGGTCACAATTCCAGCGCTGATGATTTTCCTTTCTGTCGCCTTGTCAGCTAAAGTCAATCGTCGGACAAACATCATCGTGGCTGCGGTTTATATTCCCTATACATTGTTCAACTTGGTAGGTGAGGCTTGGATGCACATGGTGTTTGGTGCTGTTGTAGAAGTCGTTCTTCTTTTACTCATTATCCGGTATTCATGGAAATGGCGGCTATCAACGATAAGGCGGGACAAGGAAGAAGGAGAGTACGGTATCTATTAGTACATAGAGAGTAAAACAGTGTTGGGGGCTTTGCCTGGTCGCTGGTGGCGGTTCTGCTGTAGCTGGCACATTGTTCCTCTTGCAAGCTCAAAACAAGAGCAACCCTCGACAGGATAAATTGAGTTCCCAATACACACTATTTTGAGGGACTCAATTTATCTACGCAACGC
Organism: Pseudanabaenaceae cyanobacterium LEGE 13415; assembly: GCA_015206935.1. Lineage (GTDB taxonomy): Bacteria > Cyanobacteriota > Cyanobacteriia > Leptolyngbyales > Leptolyngbyaceae > Leptolyngbya. The sequence goes on from JADEXW010000080.1 coordinate 8,480, forward strand.
TTGCACTCATCTCAAATCAATCTGGACTTGCACCTCAATCTTCTTAATCATCATGAAAAAGCAGCTTCTTGCCCTCGCAGTTCTTAGCACGATCGCTTTCCCGCTCTCCCATGCGCGCTGCTTCGCAAATACCGCAAGGGTCGCTGCGGAGGAAACCTATAAAATTCAATTGCGTGAAATCTCTCAACCTGCTGACAACGACTCATTTGCCAGAAGCTTAGGTTTCAAAAGAGACAGAGGGCGTGCAGAATGGGCAGTCGTCACCCTCACAGATCGTAAAACAGTCAAAATTCGCCATGCGACTCGCATCGGAGAAATCTTCTCCTATCGATGGTTTGATCACCCAGTCACTGCAATTCGGATGTGTAACGGTGAATCTTTCGATACCAATGACACCAAAAAAGACTGCACGATCATTCATCAAAGGGGATACCGTAACCCTTCCTCAAGGCAAAACGCTACAGGATGTCTCCTTTGACTTCAAATACACTGAAGGCGGAATTGTCTACACTCGAAACGTTCAAGTTTCTCCAGACATGAAGCCCGAAAGGAAATAGCAAGATGAACAGCAACCCCCTACAAGATACACTTTACAGCCTGGTAAAGTCTGGCTCACACTCTAACTTTGCCTACAATACACTTTTGTATGATTACATCACGTATCATGCTGCGCTTGTTATCGAAGGAGGCATTTTTGCGCTCCTGCTCATAGTACTAGGCGTGTATTTTTGGCGACGGTTTAAGAGAATGCGAAAAGCTGAAACTTGCAATTGGACATTTGAGAAAAAAGCGTATTTTTGTTTTGGGCTGGTAAGCACTATCGTCGCCCTATTTATGCTTTTGATTGTGGCGGTAAATCTAAGCACCGTATTAAACCCTCAAGAGGGCTTTGTCCAAGTCATTCAGGATCTCGGCACACCGCAAGCGGGTACGCAAAAAGCAGCGCATTACCAAGCAGTAAATACTTGGGTGCAGTCAGGCAGTGCCCACATGCCGCCTGTGTTGCAAAACGAGGTGCGCGATCGCTTATCATGGCAGCGTCCAAAAGCGATCGTTTGTAGCATCTTACTCGTAGTGTTCGCTGTTTCCACCACACGCTTATGGCCAGAACTAATCCATTCACGATCCAGTAAGTCCCTGTGGAGCTTGAAAGAAAAAGCGCTCCTCACAACAGGAGTGATAGCTGTTCCCATGACCCTGTTACTCATGATCATGGCGCTGGCAAACACGCAAGCGTCGATCGCGCCGATCACTTTGACGCTACTGTTTAGTTAGCGCGATCGCTACCGTATCTGATTGCTTTTAGAGGTGGAAACTTTTGAGGACACGAGATGAATTCTGATCGACAATTTGCCCCTGCTACGCAACGCAACCGTGAGCCGATTCTAGAAGTCCTACGCGAAGTGTTGCCGCCAACTGGAACTGTTCTAGAAATCTCTAGCGGCACTGGAGAACACGCCGTTTTCTTTGCACCTCGCCTCGCTCCTCGAAAATGGCAACCTTCCGATATGAACCCGATCGCAATTGCAAGTATTGCGGCATGGCGTGAGTTTGAACCGAGTGAGAATCTAGCAGCACCAATCGCGATCGATGCTCGTGATCCGATTTGGAACGTCGAAGAGCCGATTAGTGCGATCGTTAATATCAATATGATTCACATTTCGCCCTGGTCAGCGTGTTTGGGACTGATGGCGGGCGCGAATTGGTTGCTTCCATCGGGTGGAATTCTCTATTTGTATGGTCCTTACAAGCAAGGCGGAATCCATACTGCACCGAGCAATGAGATGTTTGATCAAAGCTTACAATTACAAAATTCAGAATGGGGCGTGAGAAACTTAGAGGATGTGATTGCTGCTGCTGAAAATCAAAAACTGGCACTGCTAAAAGTAGTTGCAATGCCAGCAAATAATCTATCCGTGGTATTTCAGAAACAATAGCTAAAACTGACCTTCGATCGCTGAAACACATCGCTCACATAACAATGGATGCAAGGATGATTTCCCAACCTGAAGCGAATAGTTCCAACAGCGATCGCATTTCTCACCATCTGCCTTAACAACACCAATTCCCAAAGCATCTGTTTGAGCGGTGTATTTTGCTGCGGCTAAATCCGGTGACTCTAAGAGTTCAACTTGCGACGTGATGAAGAGATAGCGCAATTCATCCACTCGATCGCCACTTAAACTATCAGCAGGATTGAGCGATCGCAGTACAGAACGCAAGGTTGGATCAGCAACAAACAAGAGCAATTTAGCTTCGAGCGAAGACCCGATCGCTTTATCAGCTCGTGCTTGTTCCAATACTTTATTTGCTTCGCCACGAATGTCACGCAGCTTTTCCCATTTCTGCGCCAACTCTGGGTTGCGCCATTGCTCGTCTAGCTTCACCCAACCTGCTTCAAACACCGATTTGTAAGGCGTTTTGTAAGGTAAGTACTGCCAGATATCTTCTGCCATGTGAGACAACACAGGCGCGATCGATTTCGCTAAGTTCTCAAGTGCGATCGCTAAGATAGTCTGACAACTGCGACGACGTTCTGCATCTGGTGAACTGATGTACAACCGATCTTTTGCAATGTCGAGGTAGAAGTTCGACAAGTCTACCGTACAGAAATTTTGAACGGTTTGGAAGAAGCGGAAGAACTGATAAGTCTCAAACGAATCTTGGATCTCGTCGAATACCTCAGTCATCCGGTGCAGCATATATCGATCGAGTTCGGGTAGCTGATCATAAGGAACAGCATCTTTCGTCGGATCAAAGTCGTGTAAGTTCCCTAGCAAGAATCGTGCTGTGTTGCGGATTTTCCGATACACATCAGACATTTGCTTCAGGATGTTTTTACCGATCGGGACATCATTGGTATAGTCCACCGAAGACACCCACAAACGCAGAATGTCCGCACCATACGGCGGTTCTTGCTGTTGGTTTTTACCACCTTCGATGACAACCATCGGATCAACGACATTTCCCAAAGATTTACTTTGTTTACGTCCTTGCTCATCCAAAGTAAAACCATGCGTTAACACTGTTTTATAAGGAGCTTGTCCCTGAGTTGCAACACTGGTCAGCAAGCTGGATTGGAACCAGCCGCGATGTTGATCCGAACCTTCGAGATAGATATCAGCGGGATAGCGCAATTCGGGACGCTGTTCCACCACTGCCGCCCAAGACGAACCCGAATCAAACCAAACATCCATTGTGTCTGTACCCTTGCGGTACTGCTTGCCGTGGTACTTTTCCGGTAACAGTTCCTCGATCGACAATTCCCACCAAGCATCCGATCCCTTTTCCGCGACGATCGCTTGCACATGAGAAATCGTTTCTTCGTTTAACAATGGCTCTCCAGTTTCCTCGTCATAAAACACTGGAATCGGTACACCCCAGCTTCTTTGACGAGAGATACACCAGTCCGATCGTTCAGCTACCATTGAGGTGATGCGATTTTCTCCTTGTGCTGGAATCCATTGCACTGAGGCGATCGCTTCTAAGGCTTGATCTCGGAAGCCTTCAACTGAGGCAAACCATTGTTCAGTCGCGCGGAAGATTGTTGGCTTTTTAGTCCGCCAATCATACGGATATTTATGTTGGTATGGCTCTTCTTTGAGCAGCGATCGAGCTTCTTTTAATGCTTCGATCACCGCAGGATTACCATCACCCAACACATTCAAACCTTGGAACTGTCCTGCTTCTTCGGTAAAGTTGCCATCATCATCCACTGGAGACAAGATCGGCAATCCGTAGCGTTGCCCTACAAGATAGTCATCTTGACCATGACCCGGAGCCGTATGAACTAATCCTGTACCGGATTCAGTCGTGACATAATCACCACCGATTACGATTTCGCTAGTGCGATCGTACAACGGATGTCGATAGGTCGTATGCTCCAATAATCGACCCATCATTGTCGCTTTCACTTCAAGCGTTGTACCGAGAACTTCAGATAAGCGATCGACTAAATCCTTCGCCACGATCAGATACTTAAATCGTCCGGGTGCATTCTCGCCAACTTCCACGACTGCATAAACCAACTCCGGATTCACACTCACCGCTAAGTTTGCTGGAATTGTCCAAGGAGTCGTCGTCCAGATTGCCACACCCAACTCACCCAAAAATGGATCAAGTGGCATCTGCAAATCTTTCGGCAAATTCAGCACTTCAAACGCCGCATACAAACTCCGAGAGGCATGACCCTCTGGATATTCCAATTCTGCTTCTGCCAGCGCCGTTTTAGAGCTTGGACTCCAGTGAACCGGCTTCAATCCCCGATAGATATAGCCTTTCAGCACCATTTGCCCAAACACACCGATTTGAGCCGCTTCGTAGGCTGGATTCAGCGTTAGATAAGGATGATCCCAATCCCCCCAAACCCCGTAGCGTTTGAAACTCTTCGCTTGTTGGGCAACGGTCTCGATCGCGAAATCTCGCGCTTTTTGCCGCAAGGATAACGGAGTTAATTGCCGCCGCTCTTCGGGCTTGAGGGTTTGTAGAACTTTTAGCTCGATCGGTAATCCATGACAATCCCAACCGGGCACGTAGCGCACCTTGCGCCCTTTGAGCAATTGATACTTATTAATCGTGTCTTTGAGAATTTTATTCATTGCGTGACCGATATGCAGCGCCCCATTTGCGTAAGGCGGACCGTCATGCAGAATAAACTCTTCACCCGGATTCTCTTGCGACAGGTGTTCGTAAATCTGTTGTTCTGCCCAAAATTTCTGGAGTTCAGGCTCACGTTTGACGGCATTGGCACGCATATCAAACTTGGTTTGGGGCAGGTTCACGCTATTTTTGTATGAACCGGGTTCTGTCGCAGTCATAAGAAAAGGGCTAAAAATCACGTATCCGTCTATTTTGTCAGGAATTTCGCCACTGTGGAGAGAAG
>JADEXW010000481.1 GCA_015206935.1 Pseudanabaenaceae cyanobacterium LEGE 13415
GGGAATCAATCGAGGGGACAGTGTATCTCAAGTTGAATTCATCAATGAACTCTTTGGTGTGATTGCTTAAAGCAATGCAAACGAGACCAGTTCGTTTGTCACTTTAAAGTCTTTGCAACAGAACCCACGATCGCAAGTCCCAATCCGAGTCCTCCAAATTGCCGAGTTGTAGACGAGTCTGCTTGCTGAAATCGCTCAAACGTTTGCGGTAAAAACTCAGGGCTAATGCCTTTTCCGGTATCAATGACCTGAATTTGAGCTTCACGATCGACTTGAGTTAATCGGATTTCAACTCGTCCATGATTGGGGGTGAATTTCACGGCATTCGTGAGCAGATTCCAAACGACCTGCTGGAGCCGTCCAGCATCCCCTAAAACAGCGGCGACCGTTGAATCGAGGGCTGTTTGGATTTGAATCGATTTCGCTTCGGCTGCCAGTCGCACCGTCTCGATCGCGGCTTCAATCACGGTGACTAAATTCACCGGATCAGAATTTAGCATCAGTTTGCCTTGCAAAATGCGAGAGACATCTAACAGATCATCAATCAGTTGCGTTTGCAGTTGGGCGTTGCGTTCGATCGTTGCGAGTGCCTGCTGCATTTTGGCTCCATTGCACCGTCCGCTTTTCAAGAGTTTTACCCAGCCCAGAATCGGATTGAGCGGCGTTCTCAGTTCGTGCGAGAGAACCGCGAGAAATTCGTCCTTGATGCGGTTGGCTCGTTCAGCGGCTTCTCGTGCTGCCTGTTCTCGTTCGAGAAGCTGTTTGCGCTCGGTAATATCCACCACAATGCCAAACATTCGGGTGGGCTGACCTGTGGGATCGAAGTCTAAATCGGCTTCTAGCTGAACGGCGCGTTCAACGCCATCGGGACGAATGATGCGATACTCTACCTCTAGAGGACGCTTCGCTGCGATCGCGGCTTCCGTAGCAGTCAGTGAGTCAGGCAGATCTTCCGAATGCACTAAACCCTCTGCTGCTTGGTAGGTCAACTCGAACGGACAATCACCGACGAAGATTCGACGCGCTTGCGGCGACCAAAACACTTCCTGCGTCACTAAGTCATACGTCCAATGCCCCATCTTCCCGACTCGTTGAGCGCGTTCGAGCATTGCAGTCTGTTCCTGCAACTGTTTCTCGCGTTCTTTGCGCTCGGTAATATCTTCAGCAATACCAGCTACTCGACCGAGTTGATCGGACGCTTGCCGAATCGGAGTGCCGCGATCGTGAATCCAGCGAACCTCGCCATCGGGACGAACGATGCGATATTCGACATCGTAATTGCCCTGCAAAATCGTTTCGTTGAAATGAGCGAAAACGCGATCTCGATCGTCTGAATGAATGGCATCGCTCCATTCTTCGTAGTTTGCATAAACGGCGGCGAGCGATCGTCCCCAGATCGTTTCATAAGCGGGACTGGCATAGAGTAAGCGCTGCTGCATGGGTTCTGACATCCAGAACAATTGCGGTAAATGCGTTACTAACTGTTGAAAGCGTTCTTCACTTGCGCGGAGCGCATGGGTCGCTTTGGTTTGCTCGATCAATGTCCAAATCCGCGCTATTGTTTCTTGCAGTAGATTGACTTCATCGGATCGCCACGATCGCACCGTTCGAGCATTCACGGCAAATGTGGCTGCCCAGCGTCCGGACTCAATCCAGGGAACCGCAAGAATCGCACCAATTTTGTGTTGAGCAAAATTATCGGCGACCGTTGCCGTGTATTCGTGAGTTGCGACATCTTCGATCACAAGCGGTTGCCCAGTCTGGTAATGATGAATCATCGGGGGCAAAATATACTCGCAAAGCCGATAAACACCCTTGACGCTTTCGAGGTCTGCCTGTCGTCGCCAGTCTTGCTGAACGGTTGTGGTTTGTGTTTGCCAGTCAACCGTGTGCCAAAGACAGCGATCGACGTTCAGGTATTCTCCAATCCGGCTCACGACTTCCCACACCATTGCATCGGCATCGGAGAATTGCCGCAATTGGTGATCGAGATCGTTGAGAAACTGATCGTGCAGTTGAGCGATTTTGCGATCGTGAATATCCGTTGAAGTGCCATACCATTTGACGATTTGCCCGTGTTCGTCTTTTTGCAGCGATGCCTGAAACAAATGCCAGCGATAGTGCCCGTCCGCTCGACGCTTTCGTCCCTCAGCCTGGTAAGCAGTGCCTACTTCCACTGCCGCTGCCCAACACTGCGTCAGCGCTGGGAGATCCTCTGGATGGACAATACTTTGCCAGCTCTGACTCTGTACCTGCTCTAAAGTAATGCCAGTGTAGTCCAACCAGCGTTCATTCACGTCGAGCATTGTGCCATCGGATGCTGCAATCCAGATTAGTTGAGGAATAGTATCTGCCAGGTGGCGGTACCGTTCTTCGCTCTCTTGCAAAGACAGCGCGACCGTTTTGCGATCGGTAATATCACGAAAGTAGATATTTAGCCCATCCGGTACGGGATAGGCATGAATTTCGACCCAGATTTGCAGGGGTTCGTAGAAGACCTCAAACTGAGCGGGAGTTCCGGTTGCAACGGCTTGGCGATAGTTCTGTTCAATGATCGTGCCGACTGACCAAGACCACATCTCCCAATGCGTTTTGCCAATGATTGCTTCGGGCGGGAGATTGTTTAATTTCGCAGTCGCTTGATTGACGTAAGTAATCCGCCACTCAGAATCGAGCGCCACAAAACAATCGGTTGTACTTTCGAGAATGTTGATTGTGCGGTTGGTGGCTTGTTCAAGTGCCAGTCGTGCGGCTTGTCCTCGTGCTAAGAGTTCCTCAGCCGTTTGTCGCGCTTTTAGATGGGTCAGGGCTGTCGCAGTAAAGCCAGATAGATTGGTGAGAATGCGTTGGTCTTCACGATCGAAATGACGATTCTCGTCGTGCGTGACAATCCAAAGGGTTCCGAGTGGCTGCTGATCAACAAACAAGGGAATCAGCAATGCTTCAGCGATCGGGAATTGTGGATTGTACAAGTAAGGGAAATGGCGTTCAGGATGCTGATAAAGCTGCGGTTGTGCGGCGCGGATCGTGGTGCCACACGGACTGAAATCATAGGGAGTCGTTCCTCCTTCCCAGCCTTCAAAGCTGCCAGTGAGTGCGACCCAGCGAAAAATGGATTCACCTGCGGGCGTGGTTTCGAGCAAACTCACACCGCCCGAATTGGCTTGGCAAAGTTCGATCGCAACCTGAGTCAACGTCTTGAGCAGCGATTCAGTTTCGCCGCCAAGCTGTTGTGCTAAGGTTTGCAGGGCTTGATTTTCTGCTTGAAAATCCGGTTCTCGCGTCGATCTCATTTGCAGAACCGGAGTGATTAGAACTTCTGCTTCAGTGATGTCTGCTTTGATCGATTCACCCAGAAGACCGCTAGAACGATCAAAACTCATACGCTGCCTCCTGCCACCAAGTTGACCACTAATTGAATCAAACGATCCGGGTCAATCGGCTTTGCTAGATGCTGTCCGAATCCGGCTTGCAGTGCCTGTTGTGCATCGGCATCACTCGTATAAGCGGTGAGCGCGATCGCGGGAATCTGTCCGCCTTGCTCTAGAGACTTCGCTCGAATCTGCTGAATCAGTTCATAGCCATTCATCTCTGGCATTCCAATATCGCTGACTAAGACATCCCATTGAGCGTGTGAGAGTAGCTCCAGGGCTTCTAGGGCTGAAGCGGCTTGAGTGATGATCGCCCCTTCTTGCTTTAGCACAAACGCAACGAATTCCCGCGAATCTGGACTATCATCGACGACCAGAATTCGACAGTCACTTAACAAGCATCCTTGGGAGCAATCTGACTCAACCAAATCTGAAGTTTCAGCGATCGACTCATCGGATGTATCGAGCAATGGGAGCATCACCGTAAAGGTCGCGCCTTGTCCTTCACCCTTGCTCTCTGCCTCGATCGTGCCGCCGTGCAGTTCGACGAGTTGACGCACGATCGCGAGTCCCAGTCCCAGACCCCCAAATTTTCGCGTGGTAGATGAGTCTGCTTGCCGGAAGCGCTCAAACACATGAGGGAGAAAGTCAGGCGAAATTCCTCTTCCAGGGTCAATCACTTGAATTTGCGCCTGATTGTTGATCTTTGCGAGTCGTACCGTGACTTGACCGCCTGCGGGCGTGAATTTAACCGCATTGGTCAGCAAGTTCCAGACGACCTGCTGTAAGCGTCCCGCATCGCCTAACACTTGCCCGATCTGCGGCTCAAATTCAGTAGAAATCTCGATTTGTTTCGCTTCTGCCGCAAGTCGCACCGTTTCTTGAGCAGACGTGATCACAAACTCTAAATGCACTGGCTCATGTTTGAGACTGAGCTTGCCTTGCAGAATGCGGGAAATGTCGAGCAAATCTTCGATCAGTTGGGTTTGAAGTTGGGCGTTGCGCTCGATAATTGACACCGCTTCTTGCGTTTTGGTGGCATCGAGCCGTCCGGTCTTGAGCACCCTTGCCAAACCCAAAATGGGGTTGCGCGGTGTGCGTAAATCATGAGACAACAC
>JADEXW010000482.1 GCA_015206935.1 Pseudanabaenaceae cyanobacterium LEGE 13415
GCCTAGAGAAAGAAGTCCCTCCCTGAAGTGCCAGAGAGGGAGAGAGTGAAAACGGAAATTAGAAACTAAACTGCGTCCGAATGTTGCCGACAAAAACGGTTGGGTTGCTGTCGAAATTGTTCGGATTGAAAATCGCATAGAATGAAGGCACGATCGCTAAATTCCGGTTCAACGGATAGAAATACGAAGCTTCGATTTCGTACTGAGTTCCACCATCGCCATTACCTGACAGGAGAAATTGACGACCGCTGATATATTTATGCGGAATTAAGAACGACACGACACCGAGAGCGCCTTTTTTACCCAAATCCGGGAAACCCAGACCGAATTGAAACGATTGCACCTGTAGACTTCCTTCTGCTCTTGCTGGATTGACCGGATTAATCTCAGTTCGCCCGTAGGAGTAGCGTCCAAAGATGCCAAACTGAGGCGTGATCAACCAATCGAAGTTGGCAATGAATGAATCAGAGGGAGAGTCGCGCAATCTGCCGCCAAACCCGTCATCTAAGAAGCCGTAAGGAACAGGTTCACCCGCTGATCCACCGATGAATCCGTTCGTGGGAAACAGATTCGCTCGTGTATACAGGAAACGGAAATTAAACGCAGGGCTGGGTGAATAAGCCAGTTCAGCACTGATTGTGTTAGTGCTGCGAAATAGTCCTCTTGTTGGATTACTTGAGGTGTTGAATCCTGCCGCTGAGTTAAGGAATTCGGTGTTTTCTGCTAAATATGCCGCAGTGAGACGGAATTGCGGTGTGATGTTCCAGATCACGACTGCTCCAGAACCTCGATCGACGGCATTTGATAAGGTACTGCCACTGGAGTTGAAGCTGTTTGCGCCTGTGAGGAAGAAAGTAAAGCGGTTTTGGTCGAAGTAGCGATAGAAGTTGAGACGTGGACCAAAAGCAACTCGGATTGAATCATTCACGGGGAACGAATAGAACAATTCCCGCACTGCTAATCCAGAGTTCGGCGGCAGTCCAGTTTGGTCTACAAACGGAGTTCCCCAGGAATTGAAAAATCCAGAGGAAACCAGTTCATTTGCAGGAGAGTTACCATTTCCAGCCACTAACTGAGTGACTAACTGATCTCGTCCGGTGAAGGAAGTGGTCAAATTGAGAAACGCATAGTAGCCAAAAGTTATGCTCGGCGTTCTAGTTCGTACGACTCGTGAGGGTACGCCACCCACTCGGACAGGCGGAATAAACGCACTGTTTCCCCCTGCTGCTGGACTGCGCTCAGTCGTAATATCGCCTGTCGGAAAAGCTCCAGTTAAATTAAACCAAACGTTTGCAGTGAGTTTTGTTGTAGTAGAAAATTGTTGTCGCTCAAGCGTGGTTGCTCTCGCTTCAAGTGTATCAAGCCGTCCACGTAAGGTTGCTAATTCGGCGGCAAATTCTTCTTGTAGCTTTTGTAGGGCAGTGAGATCTTCTTTCTTGATCAGATCAGTCGTTGAAGCGGCGATCAGTTCATTCACTCGATCGAGACACGCATTCAATCCCGCAGCAAACTCGAATCGAGTTAATGCTCGATTTCCACGGTAAGTTCGATCGGGATAGCCTGCGATACAGCCATAGCGCTCAACTAGAGATTGCAAAGCTTGAAATGCCCAATCGGTCGGTCTGACATCGGAAAGCTGCGAAACCGAAGTTACCTGCGCCATTCCGGGCGTGACGGGCTTTTTCGGTTCTGATGCACTTAATTCCGAAACCGACATGACCCGCTGCATTCCGCTTCCAGGCTTCGTCGTCGATAAATCTAACTGGGCAGGAACCGACTCAGTGACTTTCGAGCTTTCTTTAATCTTTGTAGTATCCAGCGTTTCAACCGAAGCACTCTCTTTTTTCAGGTCGATCGTGGGTTCTGCAACTGCAACCGAAACCAATCCAAAACTTGCTGCCAATGCAGCGGCGGGGGCTAAGAGTAGCCGCTTACTGATCACTTCCATTCCACTCCTCTTCATACCAGAGAGTATTCAGTATACAAAACCACTTTCAACTAATACTGCGGGAAATATAGAAGATTCTGTAGGCAACTATACATTCATCTCGCAAGATGAAAGCGATCGCTAAATTACCTCTGAAGCATCAGAAAGGTGCTGTTCTAGCGATCGAATCTCTTCTACCACGCGGTCTTTGCTGGAAATCAAGTGGTATTGAATCGCTTGAATTGCCGCGAGAGCATCTCGTTTTCGTACTGCTTCTAAGATGCGACGGTGTTCCCCTCGAATATCTAACACATTGGGATTATGTTCGATCGTTCTTAATCGCAAGAGCGACATCTTATCAAACACTTGATCTAAGATTTGCACCAACCAAGTATTGCTAGAACTCTCTGCCAACAATCGATGGAATTGATAATCTAAATGCAAAAGTTGGTACGGAGTTAGTGAATGAGATGGATTCGTAATCGCTCGCTCTGCTTGCTTTAACGTGGCTTCAATGCGATCGAGTTGTTCTGAAGTTGCCATGCGACACGCAGCGGATACAGATAGCTGCTCTAGCGCAATTCGACAATCGTAAAGCTGAATCGCATCGTCGATCGATAACAATGCCACCCGCATTGCGCCTTGAGCATCCACGGTGACGAGATGATCCCGTTGCAGCAGTCTTAAGGCTTCTCGGATCGGAGTTCGGCTGACTTGAAGTTTTTCAGCAAGCTGAATTTCGATTAAGCGACTTCCCGCTGCCAGTTCACCGGACAGAATTGCAGTTCGTAGCATCTCATAGGTTTGTTCGTGAAGCAGTTGGGATCGTTGGAGCGATCGTGTAGAGAGCATTAAAGCAATCTCCTCAACGGAATTAACAAGCAATCATCGGAACTTGGAAAGCGTGGAAAGCAATCGATCGTCGTTTGAAATTCACTCCGAATTTAGAGATAGAACAGCGATCGAGTAGGTCTAGAAGTGACTGAATTAGATAGCTTTCCGCAAATCTTACCCTGCATTCTACTTGGATTGCACTCTATTTCTTCGCGTCAGAACCAGCATAACCGGAGCTTTTATCGCTTTTAAGAAAAGCTGAGGCGAGTATCTTCAGATACAGAAAGGATGATAAATCATCACAATAATGTCCATTGGGAAATTGTTGTATTCCGTATACGACATAACGCTAGAGCTTTTGGTACTATCTGAAGTCTGTACCTTAGTGCATTCCGCACTGTTTCGGATTGAAACGGCTACTTTGCAACCCCTACAAAATCCTTTTCATTCGTTGATTGCGATTTAACATCGCTTTTGGAGAATCACTGTGAAGAAAGTATCAAAGCGCCTCTCAAGTCTGGCTGTTCTAGCTGTCTCAATCGCTCTGCTGGGTGGATGTCAATCGCAATCCCCCACTACGACTGCGGCAGGTGGTGACACTCCTGCGGGTAGCTCTACACCCGCCACGAATACTCAAAATACTCAAGGCTTAAAATCCGTTCGGGTACAGCTTTCATTCCTCAAACAAAGCCTAGATGCGCCGCTGATTTTGGCGATGAAAAACGGCTATTTTGCGAAAGAAGGCTTAAACGTGACCTATGAGCGCGGCTTCGGGAACGCAGATACAATCAGCAAACTCGGAACCGGAAAATTTGACTTATCCTTCAGCGATATGTACAACGCGCTGGAATTTAACGAGAAAAACCCGAACGATCGAGTCATTGCCGTTGCGGTCACTCAAAATGCAGCCCCGTTTGCAATTTTGAGTTTGAAAGATAAGGGCATTTCTTCTCCAAAAGACTTAGCTGGCAAAAGGCTAGGTGCGCCTGCGGGAGATGGTCCTCGGAAGCTATTCCCGGTATTCGCGAAGCAAGTGGGTCTTGACCCGAACTCGGTACAGTGGACAACAATGGAACCGAGATTGCGAGAGAGCTTCTTGCTGCAAGGACAAGTCGATGCGATTAGTGGATTCGCAACTTCGGCGCTTCCTGGGTTGCTCAAAGGTGGCAAGAAACCAGATGACATCAACATTTTCTACTACAACGATAACGGGCTGGAATTTTACGGCAACACGATTTTGGCGAAAGCAAGCTTTGTTGAGCAAAATCCTGACACGGTAAGAGCATTTGTCAGAGCTTATATGCGCGGACTTCAAGATACCTTGAGAGATCCGTCAGCCGCGCTGGATGCAGTTATGGCATCGGATGAATCGAAACTGATGGATCGTGAAGCTGAGAGAGTTCGCTTGCAAGTTGCACTCGATCGAATGTTGATCAATCCCGAAGTTGAGAAGAATGGCTTAGGTGCGATCGATCCTGCTCGATTGGAACAGACCCTTAAGCAAACGGCTGAAGGATTCGGATTGAAAACAACCCCAGCAGTTGCAGATATCTTTACCGATAAGTTCTTGCCACCGAAAGAAGAACGCGCCCTGCCGACCGATCGTAAACCGCTTTCATAACCCCAATCGAGGCTAGACAGACCGTTTAGCCTCTCGCTTATCCACCCTATTTTTTTGGAAATCTATGGTTCAGCCTCGTACCAATTCCATAT